>JANQLA010000193.1 GCA_028280855.1 Melioribacteraceae bacterium | reverse complement strand
GTAATTTTAGTAAATCTATTAAAATGTCGTTACTTAAGTAAAATTGCATAAATTCCCGAAATTTTTAGGATTTCGGGAATTTACTTACCCTATAAATTGACATTTATAACTGATTAAGTTAATTTTATTCAATTCGTTTCGGGCCTTTCTTTGTAAGAATTATGAGAATGGGAATAAACTTCTCTTGCATATCTAATTCAGAATTCGAGTACATCAATTGTACATAATGTTCATCGGTACTTCCAGGAGGAAACCATGATTAAAAAATTGCTTGTAGCGGCAATTCTGTTATTTAGTTCGGCAGCAATAACAAACGCGGGAACAACGGGAAAGATATCCGGCAAGGTTACGGATTTAGAAACCGGAGAGCCTTTACCCGGCATCAACATTATTATCGACGGAACCACGCTAGGCGCTGCATCCGATATCGACGGCTTTTACATAATTAACAACATACCCCCAGGTCGTTACGCTGTTGTAGCCTCAGGAATAGGTTTCCAGAAAAAAAGATTTGTTGACGTTAGAGTAAGAGCCGATTTTACCACCCAGCTCAATTTTGATATGAGCACTGAAGCTATAACAACCGAAGAAGTGGTTGTTCAGGCAAGAGCTGAAATGGTTCGCAAGGACCTTACTTCTTCACATACTTCAATCGACGCCGAAACAATTGAATCGCTTCCGGTTGAAAGCGTTACGCAACTGCTAACTTTGCAGGCAGGTATAACACAAGGGGCTGACGGCGCAATACATATAAGGGGTGGGCGCGAATACGACACACAGTATTCAATAAACGGAATGTCGATTGTTAATCCGTATGACAATTCCAAGTCGGTTACCATAGCAACCAACGCGATTAAGGAATTATCAGTTGTCAGCGGAACCTTTAACGCTGAATATGGTAACGCGCTAAGCGGCATTGTCAATACCGTTACCAAAGAAGGCGGCAGCAAATACACCGGCACCGTGTCGGCATATACAGGCGATTATGTTAGTGTGCGCGACGACGTGTTTACAAACATTGATGAAATTGATCCGTTGAATAATTTCGTATCCGAGATGACTCTCAGCGGCCCAATTCCTTATACAAGTGATAAATTGTCGTTCTTTTTATCGGGCAGGTACGCGAAAGATAAAGGATATCTTTACGGAATAAGGCAGCATACTATTAACGATTCGGTAAGTGTAAATCGTTTTAATCCCAATGACATCACTATTGCAGCAAACGGGGACGGCGAAGAAGTTGCTATGAATACAGGCGAATCAATAAGCACAACAGGTAAATTGACTATTCGTCCTACTTCAACCTTCAAAATAAACCTTGATATGCTGTACTCGTGGTCAAACTGGAAACCGTATGTGCATTCCCTTAAGTACAACCCTGATGCAGTTAACGATCGCTATACCTGGGGCCTGCTAAGTTTGATGGAAATCAGACATGCATTAAGCAACAGGACGTTCTATACGTTCAGAGTATCATACAATATTGACGACACAAAACGTTACCTTTTCCCTTTACTTGATGGAAACGGTAACGAAGTTGATTTTTATGCAGGTAAAAGTCTCGAAGGCTTGCGTCCCGATCCTCGTTACCAACCAGAGCATAAATCACGCGCATCCGGCGCGCCAATCTCATTCCGCTCCGGAGGTACTTTTGAAAGCAGCTATCAGTCCCATTTTTACCAGCGTACAAAAATCTACAGTGCAAAGTTCGATTTAACCAGCCAGGTTAGTAATCAACATGAGATAAAATTCGGCGGCCAATGGAGATATTACGATATTAATTCTCACTTTTTTGAAATTGTTATGGATTCAACCAACTTTACTTCGCCGACAATTTTTCCCGAATCCACAACCCGTAATAACCAATATACAAAGAATCCTTTTGAATTCTCTTTTTACCTCCAGGACAAAATGGAATTCGATAAGTTAATTGTGAACGTTGGCCTTCGATATGACTTTTTTAACTCGCAGTCACGTTATTCAACAAATGTGTTTTACCCAACGCCTGACGTACCCTTTGTACCGCCATCAATTAACAGGGATGATTTATTAGCCGACTCCGAGGTTAAGCAGCAGCTTAGTCCGCGTGTAGGCGTATCGTTTCCAATTACTGATAAAGGTATTATACATTTTAGTTACGGACATTTTTTCCAACTACCCCCCCTGAGATTCCTGTTTACAAATGCTGAGTACGAATATTCCTTTGGTCAGCCTGTTTACGGCAATGCAAACCTGAACCCTGAAAAAACTATCGCTTACGAATTAGGGCTGCAGCAGCAGTTATTCGAAAACCTGGCATTTAATATAACGGGATACTTCAAAGATGTGCGTGATCTCCTTGCACCGCAAACAATCAGGATTAGCGGTGAAAGCACTTACCAGACATATGTGAATAAGGACTACGCGAGCATAAAAGGAATAGTGTTTTCTTTGACGAAAAGAAGAACACCAACCGATAGGCTTGGGCTTACGCTCGACTATACGTTTCAAACAGCCGAAGGAAATGATTTTTCCGCCGATGCATTCTTCCTTGATTTATCTTCCGGCAGACAAACTGAGAAAATACCGGTTTACCTTGACTGGGATAAAACTCATCAGCTTAATACAACTATTTCCTATGGAGTACAGAATGATTGGAATATAACGCTGGTAGGAAAGATCGGAACAGGACTGCCTTATACACCGGAAATATTTGATAAGCAGGTATTCCTTGAGCCGAATTCAGACAGGCGTCCTACACAGGTAAAAGTCGATCTGCTCGCTGAAAAAACAATTGTGCTATTTGGTATTGATTTAACCGTTTTCGCGAAAGTTTTTAATTTATTTGATACCCTTAATGAAAATACTGTTTATGCCAGTACCGGGCGTTCAAATTATACTCTTAGTGCAACTCGCGGACCGGCTATTGAAACTAACCGATTAGCGGAAATTTATCCCGAAATAAAAACTGCAGATGAATTTTACGCCAACCCTGCATATTATCTCGCACCTCGTGAAGTAAGGTTCGGCCTTTCTGTAGATTTTTAGAATTGTAACCGGAGAATAAAATGAAATTAAAAAATATCATATCTACGGCTGTTATTGTTATTCTGTTCTTATCTAATGTTTCGGCGCAGAACATAGATGAACAGGCAAGGAGAAAAGCCGAACACGATGCAGTGAAGCAGTTCATAAAGGAAAGATTAGCAAAGCAAAAAATTAAACAGGGTAGCCCTAGCGAGGAATCTTTAAAAAAGAAACCTTCAGACGGTTTAAAGAAAACAACCGGTTTTGAAGACAGGAAAACAGCAATAATGAACGGTAACCGTATAACGGTTCAGGTTTCAAACTATGGTGGTATATCACCGGGTCTTGGTCTAATTAGACATGTTAATGGATTTGTTTGGAATGACTTGGGTTATGTATTTACTTTTGGACCTGTAGTGGGAGCAGAAGTAATAGATGAGAAGGGTGATGTGAAGCATATCATATCGGATGCAGTTAATGATTATGTCTCTCAAGGGTTGCAGGAAATTTCACCATCTGGTGATACATTGTGGCAATGGCAGCCGTTGCCCGGTTATGCAGATCCCGATCAACCGTCAATGGCTATAAATCCTTCGCCTGATTCTGACGTCGACGGAAAGCCGGATAGCTGGCCGCGAACCTGGTATAATGATGCTTTGGGTAGATATGTTTGGCCTGGATATCTGTCGCAGGATGTTACTAACTCCGATGTCGAGGTTTTTTGGGCTATGGATGACAGGGATAATAGAGAATTCAAATATTTTCCTTTTGAAAATGATAGGGAACGGCAAGGACTAGGAGTTCAGGTTGACGGACGTGCTTTTCAATGGAGCAACGCATTGGCAGAAAATACAATCTTTTTTGTTTATACAATTACCAATGTAAGCGATGAACCTTTGGATAAAGTATTCTTTGGGATCTATGGCGATCCCGATCTAGGCGGCGGCTCCCCTGAAAACACTGATGATCGAGGTTTATTTATTCCGCCTTACTCTTTGGATACTGTTGATGTTTCCAATATACCTGTTTATGCTCGCAGTATGGTATACCTTTTTGATAATGACGGTAAAGGAGACTTTGGATTGCCTCTCGGATATTTGGGTTGTAAATTCCTGGAGAGTCCAGGCAACCCTGATGACGGTGAAGATAACGATGGTGACGGAATGATCGATGAAAGACAGGATGATGGGATCGATAACGATGGCGACTGGGATGTTAATTTTCACGATGTTGGAATCGATGGACTACCTAATACAAATGATCCCGGTGAAGGAGACGGTATTCCCACTGCCGGTCGTGCATTACCGGATGGATCACCCGACCCACTGGCTCCCGGTGAACCGAATTTCGAATATACAGACCTCGATGAATCCGACCAAATCGGCTTAACGAGTTTTAACAGTTGGACCTGGTCTGCCGGCGGCGGGGTTAACGACGACGAACTAATGTGGGCGCGTAATGTTCCACGAAACTTTTCTGATGTGGCATCATTTACTGATCTTGTATTTATCTTTGGATCGGGCTATATATCCCTCGATGTCGGAGAAACTAAGAGAATATCAATGGCCCTGTTGGTGGGCGAAGATTTAGACGACCTGTTAACAACTGCGGAAATAGTTCAAACAATATACAATGAGAACTACCAGTTTTTTAAACCGCCGGATAAACCTACCGTAAAAGCTGTTCCCGGCGATAAAAAAGTAACTCTCTACTGGGACGATTTAGCGGAACAAAGTAATGACCCTCTGACTGGTAAAGACTTTGAAGGTTATGTAATATATAGAAGCACTGATCCGAGCTTTGAGGATATCCAGATAATCACAGACGGAAAGGGATCCGGATTTTTAAGCGAGCCTTTGAAAGGTATTGACGGAGCCGAAGCGAAGTTCGACATAGGTTTACGTGATGAACCGTTCCTGGATAGCAACGGGAACGGATTGTACGACCCCGGCGAAACATTTACCGACTGGAACGCAGATCAGGAGTGGTCGCAGAACGTTGAAGACCCATGGAAAGGATATCACCCGATCCCATATCAGAAGCGTGGACTCCAGTATTATTTGGGCGATAATACGGGGCTTGTCCACGCATACGTAGATTCGAACAATGTTATAAACGGGCAGACATATTATTATGCCGTTGTAGCTTACGATCACGGCGATTCGCTTAGAATTCCTGTGTCCGAAACAACAAAAAAGATTACTATTGATCCGATCACGAATGAATTTACCTTCGATAAGAATACTGTGATGGTAGTGCCGGGTCCCCGGCCAAGCGGTTATGTAGCCCCTTCATTCGATCCGAATGATCTTCAGCATGTTTCGGGTATTAGTACCGGCTATTTTACCGCAGAAATCATTGACGATTTGAAGACAAAAGATAACGGTGAATACGAAATTTTCTTTGAAGATTCTTTAACTCTTAACGGGCAAAAAATTGCCAGAAAAAATTATTCGATTCTTAACGTGAAACCAATTACCCAATCGGTAAAACTTTTTGAAGAAAAATTCGCCAACCTGCAGCACAACGGAGTTTGGAAAGATGAGTTTTTCGTGGTGAAAAATAATGCCGGTAATACTCTTCAGGAGAATATTGATTATATAGTCGATTATAACCGGGGTGCCATAAAAAGAATTGCTGCCGGCACAATTGAAGATCAGGAAACTGTTGAAATTACGTACAGGTATCGCCCTGTAATTGAAAGCACATTATTTAGCGGTGAAGAAGCAAATCCAATATTTGATGGCTTACATGTAAAATTGTTTGATGAAGAAGCGCTTGAATGGAACGAGGAGGAAAGCGGTTGGATTGTAGGAGAAAGTAACTACACTCCAATAGTAGAGAACTCAACAGCTAGCCCAACCACTGCCGTTTATCCTGGCGATTTTGAAATTGAGATAGCTGATTCAGGAATATACTTAGACTCAGCAATCACATTTGCTAGTCAGGTTATAAAAATTCCCGTAAATTATAGGGTAACCGAAGTAGCAACGGGAATATCGAGGAATGCTATTACATTTCTGCATGAAACTGATTCGAAAAATCTTACCTGGAACCCGGGAGATGAAATAAATATTTTCATCCCTGGTTCTGTGGGATTAGTTACTGATACTCTGACCTGGAAGTTTACAGTTATTCATCCCGACACAAGTGTTGACTCGACTATAGTACCAATACCTCCAAAGGGAGGCGACATTTATTACATAAAAACGAAAAGACCATTTACTGCTGAAGACAGGTTTGTAATTAAAACAACAGCCGGAATGCTGGATAATACTGTTGCGAAATCGAAGCTTGACAATATTTATGTTGTTCCTAATCCTTACGTTGGCTTTAATGAACTTGAACCGACAAACCCTTTACCGGGACAGGCGCGCGGTGAACGCAGAATCTATTTCGAGAACCTTCCTTCGAAATGTACTATTCGAATATTTACTTTGAGCGGAGATCCGGTTAAGAAGATTGAACATGATTCTGGCTTAGCTCACGGACGTGAATATTGGAATCTACTTAATGAGGACGGGTTCGGCGTTGCCTATGGTGTTTATATAGCCCATATTGACGCCCCTGGAATTGGTGAAAAAATATTGAAATTTGCGTTGATCAAATAAATCATAAAAGTTTATTACTCCGTGGAGTTTAAGAATGAAAAAGTTATTAAAAATATTATTCCCAGTTGTGATTGTTTCAACAATGTCAATGTTTGCCCAGGATATTTCAAAGTCGGGAGTAACCGCAGCCCAGTTCTTAAAAATAGGTATCGGTTCGCGCGCAATTGGAATGGGTTCGGCTTTTGCGGCCACAGCCGATGATATAAGCGCGGTTTACTGGAATCCTGCCGGACTTGCAGTAAATAAGCAGAACGAAGCTTTATTCAATCACACAAACTGGATTGCAGACGTTGGCGTTGACTTTGCTGCCGCATCATTAAAACTTGGTGAGTTTGGAACGTTAGGTGCTTTTGTAACCGTAATGAAATCTATAGACGGAATGATGGTGAGATCAATTGAAGTGCCCGAAGGCACAGGTGAATTGTTCGATGCAGGTTCAATGGCAATTGGATTAAGTTATGCACGTTCGCTAACCGAAGATTTTTCCATCGGCTTTAACGCCAAGTACATTCGCGAGTATATCTGGCATGAAAGCGCGGTTGGTTTTGCATTGGATGCCGGTGTATTATACAAAATTGATATCCTGAATGAGTTCAGACTTGCGGGCAGTATTTCCAATTTCGGTACAAAGATGCAGCTTGACGGACGAAATATATTGGAGATAAAGCAGGTAGGAGAACAGGGGCAGGGTAATTTAATTGATACAAAAATCGTTCTGGAGGAATGGGAACTTCCGTTAACTTTTAGAGTGGGCGTAGCAGCAGACCTTGTAAAAACAAATGACATGCGTCTTACAACCGCAGTTGACGCAGTTCACCCGAACGATCATACTGAGTACGTTAATACTGGATTCGAATATGCCTGGAATGAATTAATTTTCGCGAGAGCAGGGTACAATTCGTTATTCGAAAAAGATTCTGAAAAAGGTGTAACGTTCGGCATTGGATTAAATTACAGGCTGGTGCAAGCGGTAAGAGTAGTATTTGATTACGCTTACCAGGATTTTGGACGGCTTGAAGAAGTTCACTACTTTACTTTTGGCTTAAAATTCTAATAAGATTATTGTTATTTTTGACGCCCTGATCATATAATTTATCAGGGCTTTTTATTACCTACCAAACAGAAATAGAATACATGAAAATATTTACGAAAATTTTATTGTTTACTTTTTTTGCAACTCAATTTATTTACGCTAATGATATTGAGTCGGAAACACTGCACTTCGCTCTAAACGGTTCGAAAAATAAAATTAGCACCACGAGCAATTTTAAAATATTGAAATACTTACCAGATGATAAGTCTATTGCCGTATCCGATTTTTTGACAATGCCGGTATTTGATAATGCTCCTTTTATAGGAGTCGGCGCTAAGTGGAAATTAAATACAGTCGGCTCGGAGATAAATATTTCGTTGCAGTATATAGATGTTCACGGTAAAGAATCCGGCTGGCTTGCAATCGATGTTGATGAAGACATTGGTAGAGACGGCTATGAAATAGCTGGTTCGCTAGTATTTCTGCCTAATGATGCTCAAAAGTTCCGGCTTAGATTAAAGAGCGAAAATTTTGCTGATATTAATAATGTATCGCTCTCGTTTATCAATCCCGGTATAAGCAATCATAATACCGAAGAGGCTTTATCTCGCAAAAGAGATGCGTTAAAAAAGACGACGGATGATTTTGAACTTCCACCGGTTGTTTCGCGCACGGAATGGGGTTGTCCCGATGGACAGGGTTCACGTTGGACCCCTCGCTATACCGACGTTACTCATTTAATCGTACACCATTCTGCTACGGAAAACAGCTCGTCTGATTGGGCAGCAGTTGTTCGAACATTTTGGCACTGGCACACTATTGATAACGGCTGGGGAGACATTGGTTACAATTTCCTTGTTGACCCGGACGGTGTTGTTTATGAAGGCCGCTCCGGCGGAAATAATGCGATGGGAGCGCACTTCTGTGGAACCAATAGTAACACGATGGGGGTTTGCGTAATCGGTAATTTTACATCGGTTACACCGAAGAATGCCGCTATAGCCAGCCTTGTAAAAGTCCTAAGCTGGAAGTGCAATCTTGATTCAATTGATCCTCTTGGACGCAGCTTTCATTCATCCTCAGGAAGAACATTAAACCGAATTAGCGGACACAGAGACGGTTGCAGTACTGCTTGCCCGGGCAACTTGCTTTACAATATGCTTGGTTCGGTTCGTTCAGACGTAAGTAATTTGCTAAGCGGCAAAGGTCCGGTTGTAACAAACTATCCGGCAAACGAAGTTACATCCGGTTATCCTGCATACAAACCGTTTGAAATAAGTTTTACACAATCAATGGATCAGCTTTCTGTCGAAAATGCAATTTCAATTGTACCTGATGGTTCAGTTATGTTTACATGGAGCGGTGCAAAAGTAATTTCGATTGAGCCGCTAACTCAATGGAATTTCTCTGGTACTTATGAGCTAACGATTGATACTTCGGCAAAAAGTTTATTTGGCGGAACAATTGACGGTGATAACGACGGAGAGCCGGGAGGTAAGTTCATTCATATTTTCAATATCACTGACCCTGATGCCGAACCGCCATATATCACAAAGGGATTCCCGGTCGGTAATGATATTAATATAAACAGCGAAATGACTTTTTACTTTAATGAAGAGGTAGACGGTATCATTGGGCGAATATCTTTACGGGATACCGCAGATAATATAGTTTCACTCGCCGACGGTAAAATTATAAATGAAAACTTTCAGACATTTATTGCATTCAGATCTTTCAGCCCGCTTAACCCGTTAAGTGAATACAGAGTTCTTCTTAACGCTGGAATATCTGACTTTTACGGCAACGCGATGAGCGCCGATACAATAATAAGCTTTTATACAGACGACGGTCAATACCCTGTTGGTAATATTCTATATGATTTTAATGATGATGCCGATATATTAGACCCTGCTCAAAACGCACATTCCGAATTTTTTGTAGGGGCATCAACTTCGTTTAGAAAGTCAGGCACAAAAGCTATTGAAGGCGAAATAGCAGGTAGGCTAAACTATGAATTCGAGCCTGATGTTAATGCAAAGGTTTATGTAGAGTTCTTAAATCCTCTCTCAGTTACTGAAGAGGATAGTGTTTTGTCATTATGGGTTTATGGTGATTTTTCCGGCAACGTGTTAGCTGTGCACTTCGATGAATACGATCAAAACGTGTTTAGCATTGACTCAATAGATTGGTATGGTTGGGATGTATTCGAGATTCGGCTTAGTGAGCTCACTGTATTCCCGTCATCAGTTCACGGTATATCGGTTAGTTCTAACGAGGGTGCCAAAAACAAAGGACAATTATATTTTGATGAGTTGTTATCTGTAAGTTCGGATATAACAACTATTGATGATAAATTTATTTCACCTGATAATTTTTATTTGGCCCAGAATTACCCTAACCCGTTTAATCCGGTTACTAGAATCGAATATAAGCTACCTGCAGTGGAGGCAAAATTTGAGTCACCTGAGCCCGTAACATTAAAGATTTATGATATACTTGGTCGACTAGTTACAACTTTAGTCAATGAATACCAGGAGCCTGGAAATTATACTGTATCCTTTGACTCATCAGAATTAGGGCGAAGGCTCTCAAGCGGAGTTTACTTTTATACTCTTAAGTACGGTGAATTTAAAGCAACAAAGAAAATGTTAATGTTGAACTAAAAATGATATAGAAAAGAATGATCAAAAAGTTATTAACGATTATAAACCTGATATTAATCCTTTCGGCTTGCAGCTCGGTTACATCGTTAAATGATAGCGATGCAGATATGCTACAGCCTGAATTCATTGAAGCTTTTAAAAAAAAATTTGAATCGCAGGAGTTTGATTTCGAAATCCCGCGCGGGTCTAAAGTTACAGGCATTTATATTGATTCCGCAAAAAAGAAAATTACTATTGAAACGAATAAGCAGTTTTCTTTCAGATATTTCAGAGAAGATGACGTTGAAGAAATTTATGAGGAAGTACAGTCGTATTTTATCCCGTTGTACATGGATTATGATTTTGAAATTAAGTCAATCACATTTCCTGTCGAAGAACTCGTTCCCAACGTTTATCGAAACAAAACAAGCATAGATCGCAACAGGCTTCCGATTGAAAAAGTATACAGGCCCAAACAAATTGTTACTAATATCGATAGGCCTTACAAAGTTACGAAAGGACTTAATAACAGGAATATAGCTCTATGGCACAGCCACGGCTGGTATTACAACCACAAATTGGATAGATGGATGTGGCAGCGCGCTCGCTTGTTCCAGGTCGTTGAAGATCTTGGTCCAATGTCGTTTACATTACCATACATAGTCCCAATGCTTGAAAACGCCGGGGCAAATGTTTATTTACCTCGTGAACGAGATATGCAGACTAGCGAAGTTGTTATTGATAACGATGATTTTATAGGCAACCCGCTTAGCAAAACTTACATTGAAACCGGTGCCTGGAAGTTCGGTGATCCAAACGGATTTTTGAAAGGATCTCCTCCTTACGAAGCGAACTTTAACCCTTTCTATAGGGGCTTGCACAGGTTGACTATAACCGATACAACAAATTCGGCTTCAATAAAATATACGCCCGATATTCCAGTTGAAGGCGAGTACGCCGTTTACATTTCTTATGTCGCTTCCGATAGCAATTCTACAGATGCAAGGTACATTGTACGCCACCTTGGCGGAATAACCGAGTTTAGCATTAATCAGACAATCGGCGGAAACTCCTGGTACTACCTGGGAACATTTAAATTTTCAGTGGGACAAAATGAATTAACGGGTTCAGTAACAATCACGAACGAGAGCGGTGAGCAGGGCAAATACGTATCTGCAGACGTAGTTCGGTTCGGGGGTGGAATGGGAATTGTAAGGAGGAACGGGGAAACCAGCAATCGTCCCAAGTTTGTTGAGGGTGCACGTTACTACTTACAATATGCCGGAATGCCTGATACGCTTGTATATAACATAAACGGAGATACCTTAGACTACAACGATGATTATCAGAGCAGGGGAGAATGGGTTAACTACCTTGTTGGAAATCCCTACGGACCTAATAAAGACAGAACGCAAGGACTGGGAATCCCGATCGATCTTTCACTGGCATTTCATACGGATGCCGGGATAACTAAGAACGATACTACTATCGGCACACTATCGATCTATAGTTTAACTGATCTTGATTCGAACTACGTTTTCCCCGATGAGGTTTCTCGTATTGTCAACAGGGATCTTGCCGATATTTTGCAAACAACACTCGATGAAGATATAAGAGCCTTGTTCGATCCCGTTTGGAACAGGAGGCAGCTTTTTGACGGGCGTTATAGTGAAGCCGCCCGACCGAATGTACCGTCGGTATTACTTGAGCTGTTGTCGCATCAAAATTTTCTTGATGCAAAATTCCAGGCAGATCCCAGGTTTAGATTTCATGTTTCGAGATCAATCTATAAATCAATACTAAGATTTATTGCCTATCAGAATAATTCTAGCTATGTTGTTCAACCTCTGCCCATCACACATTTTTCGACTCGTTTCCTAAATGAAAATGAAGTGCAGTTAAGATGGAAGCCGAAGTTCGATCCGCTGGAAGTAACAGCAATTCCAACCGGTTATGTTGTTTACACCAGGGTTAATAATGGTGGATTTGATAACGGTGTTTATGTTGATGATGCAAGTTATTTATTTAAAGACTTACAACCGGGCAATATTTACAGCTTTAAAGTAACAGCAGTTAATGACGGTGGGGAGAGTTTCCCTTCAGAGATATTGTCAGTCGGAAAAACTGCCGGTACAGGTAACACGGCGCTCGTGGTTAATGCGTTCGACCGTGTATCCGGCCCAGCTTCTATTACAACTGATCAATATGCCGGATTCATTGATAATTACGATGCCGGCGTACCTGATGGCTTTGACATGAGCTATACGGGTATGCAGTATAATTATAATCCCGATTCCAAGTGGCAAACCGATGATACACCGGGACATGGCTCGAGCTATGCGACACATGAGACAAAAATAATAGCTGGCAACACCTATGATTATTCTTACATCCATGGCAGTGCATTGATGAACGCGGGATGGTCGTTCGTTTCAAGCAGCGACGAAAGTGTTGAGTCGGGATACACTTCTCTTAATAAGTACAAATTTGTTGATTTCATTTTCGGTGAGGAAAAAGAAATCAATTGGATCAAGGACTATTCGGATAGTGTGTTCGGCAAGCAGTTCAAAACTTTTACGGATTCACTACAGATTGCTATCTCTGAATATTTAAGTGGCGGGGGCAATATCTTTATTAGTGGTTCATATATTGCGAGTGATATGACTCTTAGAAAAGATAAAGAGCATCCGGACAGAAAATTTATCAACGATGTATTGAAATATTCTTTAAGCAGTAACCACGCGGTTAAAAACGGAAGAGTAAAGACATACGGAAACTCATTATTCGATACTAGATATGAATTTGAATTCAATACCGAATTAAACGACAGGATTTACGCGGTTGAGGCGCCGGATGCAATAAACCCGGCTAACGGAGCTGAACTGCTAATGCGTTATTCGGAAAATGAATTCAGCGCCGCTACCGGCTATAAGGATGAATACGGAATGGTAGCTTTCGGATTCCCGTTTGAAACTATTATGGGAACGGATACAAGAAACAGTATTATGAGAGCCATTTTGAAATATCTAAAATTATAGAAGAGTATAAATGAAATTCATGAAAGTATTAATTATTATTTTATTTAGTATAGCTACATTAATATCTCCGCAGGAAAACGACTCTATCCAAAAGAGAGTTGATGAATTGCAGGAAAGTAAGTTATTCAAAAACTCTCAGTGGTGTCTGTATGCCGAATACCTTGACGACAGCATGGTAATATTGGATCACAACTCTCACTTAAGCGTAGCCCCGGCTTCCGGTTTAAAAGTATTTACTTCAATAGTTGCGTTGGACAAGCTGGGCGAAGACTATAGGTTCGAAACAGAAATTTATTTCGATGGCCTAATAAACGATACAGTTCTTAACGGCGATGTTTACCTAGTTGGCGGAGGCGATCCTTCGCTGGGCTCTGATCTTGTTAACGGCGCTTATGATATGAACGAATTGAAGAAAGTTCTGATTGAAACATTTAAGAAATATTTTATCAAGAAAGTTACCGGCTCTATAATTGTCGATAACTCTTTGTACGAAATTCAACCTATACCAGATAACTGGGAATACATCGATGTCGGCAACTACTACGGAGCGTCAAGCACTGCTTTATCAATCACAAACAATTTGTACTACCTGTATTTTGAACCGGGAAAGAACGTAGGCGACATTGCAAAAATTTTGCGCACGGAACCTGAAATTCCTGGATTAACATTTATCAATCATATGAAAACCGGAGAAGAGGGATCAGGCGACAACGGTTATATTTATTGCCCGCCGTTACACTTTGAAGCTTTGCTGCAGGGATCTATACCGAAAGGCAAACCTCAGTTTTCGATTAAAGGCTCCATTCCTGATCCGCCTTTATTTGCAGCTCAATGGGTTAAACAAACTTTAAGTGAAAACGGTATTCAAGTATTGGGTCAAGCTCAGAAAACTCAAACTGAAATAGACTACCGGGATTCACAACTTGCAGCTATAATTAAGTCCCCGCCGTTAAAGGATATTGTTTATGTATTAAATAAACGCAGCAGTAATTTGTTCGCAGAGATGCTTTTGAAAGCTGTGGCATTAAAAGTAAAAGGTGAAGGTAAAACCGGAGCCGGTACTACTGTTGTAAAAGAGTTTATTAGAAATGAAGGTATTGATGCGGATGGACTCCGCATGTATGACGGCTCGGGACTTTCAAGGGTAAACTCAATAACTGCAAAGATGATGGTTGACCTACTCAAACTTGTCACTAAAAAAGAATACTATAATTCATTCTACAACTCGCTGGGCATTTTCGGTAAGCCTGATGATATAGGGTTTTTCCGTAACGTAGGCAAAGGTACTGCTATTGCCAATAATGCAAGAGTGAAGTCAGGGGTAATCCAGGGAGTGAGAAGTTATTCAGGTTATGTGCGAGACAAAAACGGGCGGACGATTGTGTACTCAATGATTGCAAATAATTTTAACGGAAGCGGCGGCAGCGTTTCGAAGATACACCGCGAACTAATAACTGACCTGGCGAATCTTAAATAGGCGGATAAAATGATTTTTAGAATTATACTTATTACACTTATTGCTACATCAGTAGTAAAAACACAACAATCCGAAATTTCATTGATGACTAATCACCAGATTGATTCAATTCTTACAGAAGTTTCGGCTAAGAACCTTACCGTGACGGAAAGGATGAAATATTACTCGAAATTATTCCTCGACATGCCTTATGATTTAACCTGCGCAGGCGAAGGACCTTATGCGCTCTATGAACCCATGTCGCTTGTGAACTTTGATTCTACGAATTGCATGGTTTATTGCGAACATGTGTTGGCTCTATCTATATCCGATTCGTGGGATAACTTCTTTAATAACCTTCAGCAAATACGCTACAAAGACGGTGTTATTGGCATGAGGACGCGCAACCATTATACCATGGCTGATTGGCTTCCTGAAAATAGCTGGCTGCTTGAAGATGTTTCCGCAAAGGTTGGCGGAGAGTTAACCACGCAAATGACCAGGAAAATATCGCATAAAAAATTTTTCGAAGGAAAGGGTATCACCGATTTGCGTTACGTTAAGAACGACAGGCAGCCTACAATCGATTACTTGCCGTTTACAGTGTTAAAGAAAAATAAACACAATCTAAAATCGGGCGATGTGCTTTCGCTTCTTTTTGCTAAGCTTGATAATATTTTTTCAGCCCATATGCTAATGTACTTTGAGAAAGACGGGGAGGGATTTATGAGGGAATCCTCTTCGAGCAAGATGACGACTTTCGACACGCCGATTAGTGAGTGGATTGACAATTATATTGATTCGGAAAGATATGCCGGTGTTGCGGTGATGCGCGTTAAAGATGATTTAAATAGACCTGGTAAGATTATATTACCGTGGGAAATAAATGATCTGTGAAAAAAATCATAACTCTTAATCTTCATCTTTCTCTTAGTCTTAATCTTAATTTGATTTAGTGTTAAGATGACAACTTCTTTCTAGATGAAGATTAGGATTAAGGAAAAGATTAAGAGAAAAACAGTTTCCTTCTTTAAATATAGCTAGTTATGCTAAAGCCGAAACGTCAGTTAAATTTTATTCAGACATCATCAATTATTATCGGCCAGGTAATTGGTTCTGGAATATTTATTAATGTGCCGATAGTAGCTGCTATAGCAGGTAATCCTTGGTTGGCAGCATTTATCTGGCTAATAGGCGGGTTAATTTGGCTTCCCCAAATATTTATACTGGCTGAAATGGGCACTGCATACCCGGATCAGGGCGGACCGTATCAATTCATAAATAAAGCGGGTTCGCCTTTCTTTGCCTTTATGTATACATGGACGGCATTCCTCACAAGCGATACACCAACGCTAACAATCATCGGATTACTTGCCGCAGACGCACTTTCATATTTCTTTCCATCACTCGGTATTGGAATTTATGCTAAAGTATTTGCAGCTTTTTTAATTATAGTATTTGCCGCGCTTCAATACAGAAGCGTTAAAACGGGAAGCAATGTACAGGTAGTATTAACAATTGCAAAGTTATCGCCTTTAATTGCCGTCATTATTATCGGGATGTTTTTCTTTGGTTCGGGAAATTTGTCAAGTGCATCATTCTTCTCTTCGAAAGAAGGAGGAGTTGCAGGCATTGCCGTAATAACAGCCGGAATTTCTGCTACTGTATGGGCTTATGCCGGATTCCTAAATATTCTTTATACATCCGGTGAAGTTAAAGAGCCGTCGAGAACTTTACCCAGGAGCTTAATCGGTTCGGTGCTTTTTGTTATGTGCGCATACGTGCTAATCAGTTTATGTACCAGTGCAATAGTTCCGTTCAACGAATTGATAAGCGTTGAGGAAGGTAAATTTATCAACCCGTTTGAGTATATATCTTTCTCATCGGGAATAGCCGGCGGTTTATTTGCTATAGCGGTTTTTGTATCTATGATAGGTGTAATGAATTCTTCGGTTATAACCCAGCCGCGTCTTGAGTACGCAATGGCCAGGGACGGTTTATTCTTCAAGGCTTTTGGTCATTTGCATAAAAAACATCTTACACCGGACTTTTCAATAATGGCGCAAGCAGTTCTGGGGATCATTCTTTTGTTCGGTGACTTAGGCGATTTGTTGGGATATTTTACTTTATCGTACGTGTTGCAAAATGCATTGGTATATGGTGCAATATTCTCATTGCGTCGCAAAAAAGAGTACAAGCCAACATTTAAATCTCCATTATGGTATATAAT
>JANQLA010000179.1 GCA_028280855.1 Melioribacteraceae bacterium | reverse complement strand
TTGATCCTCCCGCGGAAGGTTTTTACGCAACAGATGCGTTTACCGATGAAGCTCTCGGTTATTTACGTGATCATGAAAAGCAAAATCCGTTCTTTATGTATTTAGCTTACACAGCTCCGCACTGGCCTTTACATGCGCTGCCGGAAGATATAGAAAAATACAGAGGCAGGTACAAAGAAGGATGGTCGGCGCTTCGCAAGGAAAGATGGCAAAAGCAAAAAGAACTTGGCGTTGTTGATGGCTCCTGGGAATTATCGCCGCAGGATCCCGAAGCTATGAACTGGGATGATGTTGAAGACAAAGAAAGAATGGATTTGAAGATGGCGATATATGCCGCTCAAATAGAAAGAATGGATGCAAACATCGGTCGAGTTATTAAAAAGCTTGAAGATATGAATGAACTTGACAACACGCTTATCATGTTTTTATCGGACAACGGCGCTTGCGACGAAGAAGGCGCTCTGGGCTTTGATGCCATGGGAGGCTGGGACGGTGAACTTGGCACAAAGGATTCCTATGCAAGCTACGGAAGGTCGTGGTCGAACGCTTCAAATACCCCGTTCAGACTGCACAAAAAATGGGTGCATGAGGGCGGTATTACAACGCCTTTTATCGCCCGTTACCCGGGGTTTATTAAAGCGAACAGGATAACGAACCAGGTTGGACACGTGATAGATGTGATGGCTACGGTAAAAGAATTTGCAGGCGCTAAATATCCGTCGCGTTTTAATGAAAATGAAATTATACCTCTTGAAGGTAAATCGTTATTACCGACTTTAAAGGGCAAAGTGCAAGAGGGGCATAAAGCCGTTTACTGGGAGCACCTAAAGAACAAAGCTATTCGCAAAGGTGATTGGAAAATGGTTTCGGTTGCCGGCGGTGAATGGGAGTTATATAATATGAAAAACGACAGGACTGAATTGAACAACTTGGTAAATGATCATCCCGAAATGGTTCAGGAGCTTTTGGGAGACTTTAACAAATGGGCTGAAAGAGTTGGTGCAAGAATATAATGAAGAGAATACTTTTCATATTGTTTCCGGGATTCGTTTTTTTATTCGTAACCGGTTGTGTCAAGAACAAAAATCAAGTTGATTCTATTGAGTTCAAACCGCTTTGGGTAAAAATGGGAGACGAGGACTGTGTGCTTGATATGGAAGTATATCGTCCGACTTCGGTTGAGTCTGCCGAATTTTCGCCTGACGAAAAACTGATTGCTTCGGTTTCCAAGGGTGATGATTCAATTAGATTGTGGGAAGCAGATTCAGGCAGGCAAATTTGGAAGAAATACGCTGAAGATGAAACCGAGTGTGTTACGTTTACGCGTGACGGAAAATACTTTGCAACCGGCGGTGAAGATAAGCTTGTTCGAATCTGGAATCTTGAAGGCGAAGTTGTAAAACAGCTCGAACACGTTGCGAGCATTGAGGGGTTGCGGTTTTCACACAATGGAAATTACCTGGCAACCGGTAATGAAGCAGGTCAGGTGAATATTTGGGATACGAAAGATAAAAATCCAGCCAACTGGTCTTCCGAGCCAAGATACACTTTAATTCACGGGCATGATCAGGATTTACCAAATGGTAAACCTGAGTACGGGCATTCCGACATCAACCAGGTTGATTGGACTGAAGACGATAAGTATATAGTTTCTGCAAGCAGGAACACCCAGGTAAAACTATGGGAAGTCGATTCACTTGGTAATGGACGCCAGGGTTTAAAAATTGTGTATGAAGGACATCACGGTTCTTCAAAGTGCGTAAGATTATCGCCCGGTGATTCCCTGGTTGCCTCGGGTTGCGGAAGACGCGACGGTTATCAATCTGGGTTTGGATTGTGGGACACGTTTACGGGCAAACAATTAGCTTACATCTTTTTGCCGAAATTAAGAGTATTGGAAACCGTTGAGTTCACGCCAAACGGTAAGTATTTGCTTGTTGGAGGAACTGAGTTCGAGGATAAATCGGACGGCAATACTTACATCTATAAAGTAAATGAACTAATAAACGGCAAAACCGAACCGGCAAAAGTCCTGGAAGTTCACCACCAGGAATACTTTTACTTTTCAAAAGACGGATCAAAACTGGTATCATCCCATCAGGATGGAAGCCTGAGAGTTTGGGAAGTTAGTTACAAAAGTACCTTGGAGTAACAAATGAAATTAGGCCGAAGAAAATTCGTAAAGACATCAATTGCCGCAGGCGCTTTGGCATCACTAAATATGAAAATTCCGTCAATTGGTGAATTACGACAAAATGTTTCCGAGCTCGATCATATTGCCCGGCAGCCTGTGTTTAAAAAAGAATTTTTCAATGAAAACGTAATTATCGAATCACTGGAATTAACAGAGTACAAAGGTAATTACATTCTGAAAGTTACGTCGAAAGATGGAGCGACAGGCCTTTCGGTAAGTAATAACAGGCACATGGCTTATCTTTACCCGTTGCTCCAACAGATTGTGATACCGTTTTTTATCGGCAAAGACGCGCGAAATCTCGATGAACTGGTTGACGGAATTTATCTTCATAAAAGCACATACAAATTGCAGGGACTAGCCCTTTGGATAAGTGTTGCCACGGTTGAGTTTGCCATTCTTGACATGATGGGAAGGATTGCCAACAAACCTATCCCGGAGCTAATCGGTGACTTTAACAATAAAGAAATCTCGGTATACCGTGCAAATAATTACCGCGGTAAATCCGCTGAAGAATCCTTGGAGCGCATTAAAAAGAACGTGGAAGAAACAGGAGCAAAAGCATTAAAGTTTAAAATCGGCGGGAGGATGAGCAACAATGCAGATTACCCGCCCGGAAGAACGGAGAAACTGATTCCAATGGTTCGCGAAGCTTTCGGATACGATATGACAATCTATGCCGACTCAAACGGTTCTTACACTGTTGACAAAGCGATTGAAATCGGGAAACTATTGGAAGAATATAAATATGATTTTTACGAGGAGCCGGTTCCATTCGACTGGCTTGAAGAAACAAGAGATGTTGCAAATGCTTTGTCAATCCCTATCGCGGGCGGTGAGCAGGAAACCAGTATGCGGCGTTTCAAATGGTTGATTGCAAACAACGCATTGCAAATTGTTCAACCGGATTTGTTTTATTTCGGCGGAATGATCAGGTCAATGAGAGTGGCGCGAATGGCAGAGAGCAAAGGAATACCCTGTATACCGCATATTTCTAATTCCGGCTTAGGATATATTTACATGTTTCACTTTGTTGCAGCTTTATCGAATGCAGGCCCATACCATGAGTTTAAAGGCATCAATAAAAAGATACCGATGGTGTGTGATACGTCGTCATTAAAAAGTGAGAACGGGAAAGTAGCTGTGCCAAGCGGGCCGGGTCTCGGAATTACTATTGATCAGGGTTATCTGAAAAAACACAGCCCGGTTTCATAATCTGTTTATTGCAAATGATTAATGTTGATTAATGCTCATGAAAACTACCCTGGTTTCAATCTAAAATGGAAATTGAATGTTAACCAAACTATTCATAAGGATTGTATTTTCGATTAGCTTTTGCGGACTATTCTTGGCTCCTTTAAAAAGTGATGCGCAGAATTTTCCAAAACAGCCCGAACCATGGAGAGATGCCTACGATATTTCCCTAGCAGGGTTCGAATTTAGCCACCCTATGACTGTGTCAAATCGTGACGAACTTGAAATACTTAAACAGCGTATTAGCGATAATATCGAACCGCAAAAAACAGCTTATGAACAATTGATATCCGAGGCTGCGATACAACTTGATTTTACTCCAGATCCGCCTTCTACCATGCATATTATGGGCGGTTACGAGCCTAATTCCAATCTCGATGAAATGCGGGACTGGTTGTGGAGAAATTGTCATGCGGCCTATACTTGTGCATTAGCTTATACTTTTACTGATGATGTAATTTATGCAGAAAAAGCTAAAGAGATTTTGATGGATTGGGCTAATACAAACACAACATTTTCTGGTAACGACAGTGGATTGCAACTTGGGTCATGGTTCTCCCCGATGTTGTACGCCGCAGACCTGATTTATAATTATCCCGGTTGGGAGGAGGCCGAAAAAACAACTTTCAAAAACTGGTGGAGAAATAATTGTTTACTGGTTGGAGATGTTATTGACGTAATGCGCAGAAAAGACAATAACTGGAAAGACGCCGGGCTGCTGGGAGTTTTGTCGGCGGCTGTTGTCCTGGAAGACACTTTATTGCTGAAGGAA
The DNA here is from genome assembly GCA_028280855.1 of Melioribacteraceae bacterium. Classification (GTDB taxonomy): domain Bacteria; phylum Bacteroidota; class Ignavibacteria; order Ignavibacteriales; family Melioribacteraceae; genus PGYT01. Next base: position 7,124 of record JANQLA010000179.1, on the reverse strand, counting down.
GGATTGATTCAGTTGAAAAGCTACTTTTACAGTCGTACCGATGATTATGTTAGAATTCCCGGTTCAGGTTGGAAAATAAGAAATGACGCTAATGTTGTATACTTACCCAGGGAAGTGATACGGAACGACGGGAGAAGCGGTTTGACATATACCGCTTATGCACTCACTACAATGACTCAATGTTTGGAAATTGCAAGGTACGCGGGCTTTAATTATTGGAATAATTCAACGCAAGAGGGCGCGACAATAAAAGAATTAATTGAACAATATTTTAAATGGGATATAGAGAATGAAACCTTCCCGTGGAACAGTAATCCCAAAAAAAGTTCAAAGCGGAGAAATTGTTATGAACTGGCAAATATACATTTTGAACTCGACAGTCCTATGAAAGAATGGATTAAAAATAATAGACCCATTAAAGGCAGAGAAGGAGATGAATATATAACATTGACTAAAGGAGACTTGTATAAAGTAACAACTGATCTGTCTGAACAAAATATGCCGGAGGCTGCTTTTCACTTAAGTCAGAATTATCCCAATCCTTTTAATAACGGAACCAACATCCGGTTTGAAATTCAGCAAAGCGAAAAAGTAAGTATCATAATTTATAATTCATTAGGGCAGGTGGTTAAGGAATTGGCAAACAAAATTTATTCACCGGGCGGACATAATGTTTATTGGGACGCAAGTAATAAATATAATTCAAAGGTCGGCAACGGGATATATTTCTATAAATTGGCGGCGGGAAAATATTCAACTACAAAAGCAATGATTGTATTAAAATAATTTCAAGCAGGTTGCTGCTTACTTTGATTTCTTTTAAGCAGCCTTAGCTAGACTTTCAACAAAGATTGTATTTAAAGTAAAACAGGAGTATACATAATGAAAATCAAAACACTTTTTTGCGTAGCGCTTTTCGTGAGCTTATGTTTTGGAGAGCTGCAAGCCCAGCAATGGATGGATCTTTTTAATGGAAAAGATTTGGACAACTGGGAAAAACTAAATGGTACCGCAGAGTTTTTTGTTGAGAATGAAAGCATAGTCGGTGTCTGTAAACTAAACACACCGAATACATTTCTAGCGACAAAAGATGCATATTCAGATTTTATACTTGAGTACGAAGTTAAGCTCGAAAGTAAAATGAATTCCGGAGTAATGGTTAGAGGCTTGAGCGCTTCCAATTATAAAGACGGACGCGTCCACAGTTACCAGGTCGAACTTGATCCATCAGATCGTGCATGGTCGGGTGGTATTTATGATGAAGCTCGTCGCGGATGGATGTACAATATGGAATATAACCCGGAAGCTAAGAGCGCATATAAGCATAAGGAATGGAATAAATTCAGAGTTGAGATGATTGAAAATCACATCCGTGTATGGTTGAACGGAATACAGACTGCTGATTTAGTTGATGATATGACTGCCGAAGGATTTATAGCTCTACAAGTTCATAGCACTAAAGATGAAGAACTAGTGGGAACAAAAGTTAGGTTTCGCAACATTCGAATACTTACAGAAGATTTAAAAGATTATGCAATGCCAAATGATAACTCAATTCCACAAGTTAGTTATCTAACAAATACATTAACCGAAAGAGAAAAAGCAAACGGCTGGAAACTCCTTTGGGACGGTAAAACAACCAAAGGCTGGCGTGGGGCAAGGTTAAATAACTTTCCCGATATAGGTTGGAATATAAGTGAAGGTATACTTTCGGTCGAAAAATCTTCCGGCGCTGAGTCCGCGCATGGTGGAGATATTGTAACCGTCGATAAATATAAGAACTTTATACTCGAACTGGATTTTAAAATTACAAAAGGAGCTAACAGCGGTATCAAATACTTTGTTGATACGGAACTCAATAAAGGTAAAGGTTCTGCCATTGGCTGCGAGTTTCAAATTTTAGATGATGAATTCCATCCCGACGCCAAGCAAGGAACCGAAGGTAATAGAACAATGGGCTCTTTGTATGACCTGATACCTGCGTCGCCAAAATATTTTACTCCTGATGATCCCAAAGGGAAAAGAGTGAATAAATATGGATGGAACAGGGCGCGGGTTGTTGTTGAAGGCAAACATGTTCAGCACATCTTGAATGGTAAAAAAGTTGTTGAATATGAACGTTCAACACCCGTTTGGCGGGCATTGGTTGCAAGAAGTAAATATGTTGTTTGGCCAAGTTTCGGTGAACTTAAAGAAGGACATATATTATTGCAGGATCATGGCGACGAAGTTTTTTTCAAAAATATCAAAATAAAAGTATTGGAAGATTAACAATGAAAAAACAATTAACAAGAAAAGATTTTATAAAGAAAACATCGCTCGCCGGTTTGGGCGTGGCTTTAGGATCAAATCTCATTAATGCTAAAAGTTACGGCAGGATTGTAGGAGCGAATGACAGGCTCAATTTTGCAGCTGTTGGAGTACGCAGCAGGGGAGCTGTGCATATCGATTCTTTATCTGTTATGGATAATGTAATGGTTACACATGTTTGCGATGTTGATCGAAGATTTCTTGATGAAGGCGGTAAAAAAGTGCTCAACAAGTTTGGAGAGAAACCTAACCTGGAAAAAGATATTCGCAAAGCGCTGGAATCAAAGGACATAGACGGTGTAACAATTGCTACGCCTGAACACTGGCAGGCGCCAATGGCGATAATGGCTTTGCAGGCCGGTAAGCATGTTTTTCTTGAAAAACCGGGAAGTCATAATCCGGCCGAAGCAGAAATGATTTTGGAAGCGCAAAAAAAACACAAAAAATTAATTCAACTGGGCAACCAGCAGCGATCGTCCGCCCATACTATTGAAGCAATAAAAAAGATTCACGACGGCGCAATAGGCAGGGCGTATATGGGCAAAGCTTGGTACAGCAACAATAGGAAGTCAATTGGAATTGGTAAAGAAGTGCCCGTACCTGAATATCTTGATTGGGAGTTATGGCAGGGACCCGCGCCGAGAAGAGCTTACAAGGATAATCTTCATCCTTACAACTGGCATTGGTTTTGGCATTGGGGAACAGGCGAAACGCTGAACAATGCTACTCACGAAGTAGATGTTTGCAGGTGGGCGTTGGATGTGGATTTCCCGGGTAAAGTTACGTCTTCAGGCGGGCGGTATCATTTTAAAGATGATTGGGAATTTTACGATACGCTTGTTACTTCATTTGAATATGATGATAAAATGATTACGTGGGAAGGAAAGAGCTGTAACGAAATGCTTTACTACGGAAGAGGACGCGGAGCAACCATTCATGGTACGGAAGGTACTGTGCTTATTGATCGAAACGGCTATGAAATGTACAGTCTTGAAGGTGAAAAAACTTTCGAGTATACAAAGCCTGAAAAAGATGAAACAACCGGGTTGGGCGGCGGCGGCCCGTTGACAGATGCGCATTTTACCAATTTTATTAATGCCATACGAAATGGAGAAAAGCTGAACTCATCGTTTGACAAAGTTTACTCAAGCGTTTCAATACTGTTGCTATCAAATATTGCGTGGAAGCATGGTAAAGTTCTGGAGCTCGATCGGTCAAATGGTCGTATAACTAATGATGCAAAAGCCATGTCTGAAGATTGGTCGCGCGAATATGAACCGGGATGGAAGCCAAAAGTATAAGTTGATTATTGGAATATCTGCTAATGAAGAAAAAATTAAAAAGTTGGAATGGAAAGGAAAGTAAATATATTTTGCAGGCAAAAAAGATTTCTTGATGGTAAATCAATGGACAAAAGTCCCAAAACTTAATAACGTTCAGTTAAGTATACTCGTATTGCTGCGTGTTCTTATCGGCTGGCATCTTTTGTATGAAGGATTAGCGAAGGTTACAAATCCAAACTGGACTTCGGCTTATTATCTCGAACAGTCCGGTTGGATATTTTCCGGAGTTTTCAATTCAATTGCCGAGAGTTCGTTTTGGCTGCCCATAGTTGATTTTACAAATCAATGGCTCCTTGTAGTTGTCGGTACACTTTTAATTTTAGGATTATTAACAAGAACATCCGCAGTTATTGGCGCTTCATTATTATTCATTTATTATTTAGCCCAACCGCCGTTGTTTGAAGCTGTTTCAATGCAGGCTGACGGGAACAACTTAATAGTTAATAAAGTATTGATAGAATCGATTGCACTGGTTTGTTTAGCGGTGATACCGACCGGCCAATTTATTGGTCTTGATAGAGTAATATATTTAGTACGGAGAGATAAAACGAATGTCTGAAAAAAGTAATAACAATCCCGGAAAAGGAGGCATTAAAAGAAGGGATTGGATAAAAGCCATGGCTACTATTCCTGTGCTGGGCGCTTTCGGAGTTAGCGCCTACGCTAAATGGAGTTCGCAGGGTGATAAGAAAACAGATGTTTTAAAGACATTAAAGCTGGACAGCATTAAACCGGCTTCTGTAAAAACTCAGTCCAACTCAAAAAGTGATTTAATTAGAATCGGCATCATTGGCTTTGGAGTGCGCGGCGAACAAATAGCCCGCGCATTAGGATACGCTTTGCCTGAGTGGTTAAACAAACAGAGTGAAGAAAATATTACAACATGGTCCGCGCAGGATAATCTTAACGTCGCAATTACAGGTATCTGCGATGTATTTGATTTACACGCTAATAAAGGATTAACTGCGTCGGATTATGAATACCAGCCCCAGAGAATAAAAGCGAAGCGCTTTAAATCATACAAAGATATGTTGGATAGTAATGAAATTGACGCAGTTGTAATTACTACGCCGGATTTTCATCACGCTCAAATGGCAATTGATGCGGCCAATGCGGGCAAGCACGTCTTCGTTGAAAAATGTATGACGAGAACCGAGGATGAAGTTTTCGAAGTTGAAGAGGCTGTTAAAAACAGTAACATTGTTTTTCAGCTTGGACATCAGTACTGCCAGAATGCGGCGTTCCGGCAAGCCAAGGAGGTATTAAGAAGAAATACCGCTGGTAAAATCACTTTAATTGAAACGACTACAAATCGTAACTCGCCGCATGGCGCCTGGATCCGGCATACTAACCCGGATGGATCGTTAAGGCCGGGCAGCCCGCAAAACATTGACTGGAAGCAATGGCTTGGCAAAAGCCCTACCGCGCCTTTTAGCGTTGACCGGTTTTACAATTGGACTAAATGGTGGGACTATGCTACCGGCTTATCCGGACAATTAATGGCGCACGAAGTTGATCTTGCGAACCAGCTTCTGGGTGTAGGAATACCGTATTCGTGTTCCGCTTCGGGCGGCATATATTTTTACAAAGATAACCGCGAAATACCCGATGTGTTCCATGCCGTGTTCGAATACCCGCAAAAAGATCTTACATTGATTTATAGCGCGTCACTTGCAAGCGAGTTGGACAGGGGCAGAACATTTATGGGGCATGACGCTTCAATCAAACTAGGCAACACAATGGAAATTACTATCGATCCAAAATCGACTCAGTATAAAAGTCATATAAAAGAGAACTTACTTGATACATCACAGCCGGCGGTTGTCTTCGATCCTTCAAAAGATAAAGTTGACGCGGTAACTTCCGCAACTGAAAAGTATTACGCTTCACGAGGATTGTTATACACCTACCGCGACGGTAAAAAAGTTGATACTACTTATCTGCATCTAAAAGAGTGGTTAGATGCAATTCGTTTTGGTACTCCCGTTTCTGTACCCATTGATAAAGGGGTTGAAGTAACAATAGCTTGCCACATGGCGACAAAATCGTATAAAGAGAAACGAACAGTTTTTTGGGACCCGGTAAAAAGAAGGATAGTTTAGTCTTTCATTGTATTTAGTGCATGCTTCGCGACCCTTGCGACGTATTTATTTTCTTTATCCATTGCGGCCTCTTCAATTTCTTCGCTCAGTAACTTTGTTAGTTCAATGTTCTCGTCTAGTACAATTATTGCCATAAGTCTTGTCCATTCTTCATCACTTTTTAATTCGGCTGTAAGAATTTCAACAGTCTCAGCGGTTTGGTTATGCTTGATGAGAGCTTCGGCAGCAGCGACGCGAACAGAAGAAGATTCATCCTTTAGCCCGGTTATCAACTCTTTTAGTATTTTATTACTTTTCGTTTTTAGATTGCCCAACCCTATACAAGCCCAGTAGCGAACTGAAGCTTCTTCATAATTAATACCTGCCAACAAAGGCTCTAAATCATTATTCAATGGTTTTCCTGCTATCAAAGCTGTATTTATCAGTCTCTGTAACAGCTTCCTGAAACCAGTTTGCTTACCTATTTTGTAACGTGATCCGAACTTTTTCGAAAGTTTTACTAATTCAGGTTCGGGAATTAGTCCCAGGTCATTTGTCTCAAACATCTTTGCTAGAAGAGCTTCGTGCATTCTCTGTTGATGCGATTCATAATCGCTATTATAAGCTAGATTATTAATTTCATGCGGATCGTTCTTGATGTCGTATAATTCCATTTGAGGTTTCTTGTCGCCGGTATACAACGAAACTATTTCCGGCACTTTATCTTTTTTCTGAACCCTTCTTATTTCTTTCATCACCGGACTTTTCTCGGAGTATTCCATGTGTTGGTAATAAGGTTTATGACATGTAAAGTTGAGGATATATCGATACCTTTTGTCTCTAACTGATCTTATCACTTCATACCTTTCATCCATTCTATCCCGAATTGAGAACACATACTCATTTTTATCTGATGAACTTAGAAACGAACTTCCCTTCATCCTGTCCGGAACTTTTAGACCGGTAAGTCCGAACATGGTCGGGGCAAAATCAACGGTGCTTATTAAGTTATCATTTGTTCCATTAACAGGGACATCTACTAGGTCTCTATATTTTGTCGGGATATAAACAATTAAAGGTACGTGTGTTCCGGAATCATAAATCCATCGTTTTGCCCGCGGCATTGCAACGCCGTGATCAGACCAAAACATTACAATTGTATCATCAGCTATTCCTGCTTTTTCAAGCTCCTTCAGGTTATCGCCTACCCAATAATCCATTGCGGTAATAAGCTCAAGGTATCTTCCCCAATACTTTCTGGTAGTTTGTGTATTCGGATAATAGGGAGGCGGAGTCATTTCGTCATAATTTTGTCTCTGATTATCGGATGATCTTTTCACATATTCTTCATGCGTTTGATCATGATCAAACGCATGAAGAATATGTGAAA
>JANQLA010000177.1 GCA_028280855.1 Melioribacteraceae bacterium | reverse complement strand
TAAATTTTTGTGGAATTTTGATGAGATTCTTCCCCCCAAAAAAATCCATGCTGTCGTAAATATATTCTGTGGAGAAGCTACAGGAAATATTAAAATTTCTAAAGAAGAAATAACAGAAATAAAATGGGTTACACTTACGGAAGCCTTATCAGAAAATCTAGCCTTTCTTCATAATATTATACTTGAAAAATATGTGAATACTATAAACTCAGATACAAGAAGTGAAATGTTAACTGAATATACATCTTTAAGAGCAGAAATTTTGAAACGTATGGAATTACGAAATCATCTTTTAACTTTTACATTAATTGTAGCGGGTTCAATTTTTTCCTTTGGATCGACAAGTAGTGCATCTGTAATAATTCTATTAATTTATCCAATTCTCGCATTATTTTTAGCAGTATCATGGATGCATAGTGATGTTAGAGCAGGAGAACTTGGTGCCTATATCAAAAATAACATCGAAACTGAATTGAAAGGTCTTGGCTGGGAAAAATTTATAAGCAATTTTAAATCACAACAGGAAAAAAGCTTTTTTACCAAATCTACAGAAATATCTGCCTCAGGTATTTTTCTTGTAACTCAAATAGTATCTTTGATAATTGCGATTCCCAAAATTACTCTGTCAATGGATGAGTTAATGAGTTCCATTCAAATCTTATCCTTATTAATGATCGATGTTGTGGCAATTATACTTACATTTTTTTTATTGCGTCGAAGGCGAAGGAAGTTATGAAAATGAAGAACACTATAAATCTTGTTAATTACATCTAAACAGTATGTTGGTATAACAAAGCCTCGCAAGCTGACCGCTAGTACGATGAGGGGTTTGAGTAGTTTTTGGGTTCACAGTTTTTGTTTGGCATTTTGTTCAATGTAGTTTAAGTGTGTAAGTAAAGTTGCCGTCCGTATTGCGGAAGTTACGAACGGCTGCAGATTATAAATATCCGCCTACGCAAAAAGATGCTTCGGCGTGCAGGTTCGTTGCTGATAAAGTATTGCCGCTCTAGAGGCGGACGGCTTATCGGCTACGCCTACTTGCTATAAACTCAGAGCGGCAGTTTAATGTCAATTATTTGGAGGGTTACATGAGATACTTAACCTGGCTACTTTGTTTTGCGAGTCTTTCCCAAACAATAACTAGCTCATTTGCGCAATCACTTGCCATAAACGCGCAAGGTAATATTTTTCTTGCAGCAGAAAACGGCGTTCATGCTTCGAAAGACAATGGGGTGAGTTGGCAAATGATCAGTGAACTAACTCTTGTCAATGCTATTACAACTAATAGTAGTGATCATGTTTTCTTGGGGACTGGTGGTAGTGGAATATTTCGTTCGACAGATGACGGACAAACCTTCAGTCGCGTTATTGATGATCTAATAGTATTTTCTCTCAGTATTAACAGTAATGGTCATCTTTTCGCAGGATTGTTAGGTTCTGGCGGTATATTGCGATCTGAAGATAATGGTGAAAGTTGGAGTTCAGTTTCCGGACTTTTTTCTGATCCAAATCTTGTATGCAACTCAATCTCTGCTGATGGTGCAGGTCATATATTTGCAGGTCTTGGTTGGGGATTTTTACGTTGGGGAACGGTTTACCGTTCATCAAACAATGGAGAGAACTGGGGTGGATTTTTAAATGGGCTACCTCAAACCGATGTTTTTACGGCTTTTTGTTTTAACGAAAACGGAAATGTCTTTTCAGGTTCCTTGAATTTTGGAAATTCTGGAAGTATCTTTTACTCGGATGATAACGGTCTAAATTGGATTCGGAAAGATAATGGCTTGAATAATAATTCAATACGTGCACTTGCCGCCAATGGACAAGACCATTTATTTGCCGGTACGAGTTCAGAAGGAGTGTTTTTGTCTACTGATAGTGGGGATATCTGGGTACAAGTAAACAATGGATTGAGTGATAAACGGATTACGTCTATTGTTATAGGTAGTAATGACCATATTTTTGTTAAGACTAGCGGCTCTGACGAAGAAAGAGTTTTTCTTTCCAATGATAATGGAAGTAGCTGGTCTGAAGTATTTACTTTGATAACGAATAGTGTCAATGCAAAGAATGAAAAACCCTTTCCCGAATCATTTACATTAGAACAAAACTTTCCAAATCCGTTTAATCCGTCTACAACAATCACTTATTCGCTCCCAAACAAAGATCGAGTTAAAATAAGGGTATATAATGAAATAGGTCAATTAGTGGCAACTCTGTTTGATGGAATTAAACAAGCTGGTATTCATAAAATTGATTTTAATGCAAACGGCCAATTGAACTCTGGAATCTATTTTTACACTTTGGAAACGAGCTCGTTTAGACAAAGCAAAAAAATGATCTTACTTAAATGATCAGCTAACGAACATTTCCACCCGCCAAAAGGCGCGTGCGAACTGAGCTAGTTTGTAGGTTCTATAGCGTTTATTTTTATACCAAAGTTAAGAGCGGACTCATCCTTTGCGGATGAAAGGTGTTGTTATAAAGCAGAAAAAGGAAAATATATCAATGGAAAAGACAATATTTGTATTATTAGTTTTAATATCCCTCATAATTATTTCCAGCTGTAATTCCAATGAAGATGGGGTAGTGGAACCTACCACAAATGGTTTTTCGCTTTTGTTTAACGGTTTAAATAGCTATATAGAATTCCCATTTGCTGAAAATCATGATTTATTTGAAAATTTTTCTATTGAAGCTTGGGTGAAGTTTGATTCCATTGCGGCGGGAACGATCATATCAAAAATTATTCTAGCAGATTCCTCTGATCTATCGTCTTCTTACTCAATTTATTTTGATGAAGAACATCAGAATAAAGTAATTTTTTCTACTTTAATTGCTAGAGTTGAACACAAAGCCATCTCATCAATAGCTTTATCATCCAAACAGTGGCATCATATTGTTGTTGTATTTACAGAATTAAATGATGGCGGGGAGTTTAATACTGAATTTAATAAAAAAATTTACATTGGGGATGTTCTAGTGTACTTTTGCGAAATAACTGCAAAATTTGATTGCGCTTTAGTTGCAAAATCTGTTTTGACAAAATGTCACTCGTTAGCCGGCCACATTCAGGGCCGGCCAACGTGTCAAATCTAGTAGTTTGTTATCAACATTTCAACCGATTTTGGGCGTTTCTTCATTCTTGTCGTACGTGTCAACCCTGCGCTGTGTTTAGTGGCTCGCTTCTTAATTACATTGTAATCTGAATACAACTCATCTAACAACCTGTGCGGGTAATAGCTCAGGGCAAATTTACCTGAAATGCTGCTTAGAATCGCTGCTAATCGCTTATGATCATCTAATCCGAATCCTACATCATAGTAGAACTCTTTCTCAACATACGGCGGGTCTAAATAGAACAATGTATTATCGGAATCATACCTTTCAATTATCTTCTGAAAGTCGTCACATTCGGTCTGAACATGCTGCAACCTATCACGTATTTTATTCAACCGGCGCAGAAATGGCGTCCATTTGTTTACTCGTGGCTTGTGCGATTTCCGTCCATAACCCCAAGATTCTGACTTTCCGGAGAACGATTGAAATTTGGTTATCGCAAAATACAGTGCTCTATCAAGGTCACTCAAATTCTCATGTTCTCGAAGCATTCTAAAGGCGTCCTTGAACATTTGCCTTGAATGCAATGTCCACTCTGCTTTTCGATAGAATTCATCAAAATTATCCCTGATTTGAACGAATAAATTTACCAGGTTTGCATCAGCATCGTTGTAAACCTCAATGTTGCTGACCGGCTTTTTGAACAGCACCCAACCGCCGCCACCGAAAACCTCGGCGTAACTCATGTTTTCAAACTCATCCGGAAAGTGGCTTATAATCCATTTGGCTAAGTAGCACTTACCGCCCATGTAAGGTATCATTTTGTCTCCCCAATTATGTTTATAAATAACTATCTTTCGGCGAGACTTTCTTGAGGCAATTTGATTTTACTGCCCTGTTAAATCAAATTGCTGCAGGTAGCTATTTAACACTTTCATTAAATCAAAGAACATGCGAAAATCTTTCGGGATTTTCGCTATCCGGAGGTGCGTCCCGATGCCTCCTGGCGGCGGGCTCGCCCTGCAGAGTTAAATAAATAGTTCATCAATCCTATAAAACGGTACAGCAAGTTCATCACTTTCAACTGTTCTTCCATCCATCAATTGACCAGTAATTTTGTAATAATAATCTTTATAGGTTCTATCGGCATTACCATCTATATAGAATCCTTCTGTAGTAGTGCCAATTAATTTATAATTTCCGCTCCTCCCGAACTTGCGATAGATCGAATATTGTTCTATCTCCCAATGCAAAAAAAATGAAAGCTTAATTTTTCCTTCAACAAAATCATAAGTAAAAAATGTTTCGTTCAGACCATTGAACGGATCAGGCATAATATCGCCGGTGTAGTCAATTGCTTCCTGAACATTTATGTGACCGTATCCGTCTTGTTCATGCCAAATTCCATTTCTACTCCCGGTTCTCATAGCACACCATCGAGCTTCCCACGCACTACAATTTCTTTCAAGCATAATTCTGAAAATTTGTCCGCAAATCATCGTAAAACTTGAGAGGTCTTGTTCGTCAGGGATTGTCTCTGGCGTAATTGGATCATTGGAAATAAACTCAACATTGAATGCAGTTTCATTAGTTGAATCTCCAGCGCCGGTTACACAGATTATTTCTGGAATAACATTGTAGAATCTTTGAGTAATCCAGTTAGCACCAGCAGGAATGAATAGAGTGACCGGGTAGACTTCGCGTGCAATACCTAAGTAAGGAGTTGCACCTGTTCCGGAATAAGCGACGAGCTTATAATTGTTCTCTTTGGCGTATCGAATCCCTTTAACAACATTTTCAAATGAATATTCGCTTTCACCATATATGTCAATGAGATGCGAAATATCTATATCTTTTCCAGCACCTTCTTCAGTAGCTTCTTTCATCAGTCTCCCATGATCTGGAGGCCAAAAATCAACAATTAATATTTCGCTCATGTTTTTATAATTTTGTTAAATACAATAGACGACTGGATATTGTCATGCGCTTCTCCAGAACCCGCGTTTTGAACAGTTACTGATACAGGAGACTCGCCCATCTCTACGTTATGGCTGTCAGCATAGATGTCCGATGAAGCATCTGCCATCCACCTAGCCGTAGGGTCTGATGATTTCTCTCCTTTACCATTTAATGCTCTTGGCTTTACAATTCCAGAGGCTATGTGATTATGCGAAGCAAGTTGTGATTCAGTTAGAGCAACAGTTTCACTACCAAGCTTTTCTGCAAGGGTACGGTTAGTCAATCCATCACCTTGTCCTGCCCCTATAGTTGTGCGCCCGCGAGCATCAGGCAAATTAAATGTTGTAGAACCATCTCCGATACCGAAGGTAGTTCCTATGACATTGAACAGAGTTTCATAATCGGTTCGACTAATAGCTGCTCCATCACATATAATAAATCCCGGCGGTGCTATTGAACCAGCAAAATCTAAAACGGTTCCTGTTGGAATTAAAGCCCCTTTACCTTCGAACATATCTATTTGTATTAGAGACATTTATCCTCCTACCCTAATTTTGAATATGAAATAACTAGCTTGTGTCCTTCGGCTAACACCCCTTCCAATCCGAGTCCATTCCATGATACTTCTTTCGTGCTGGTATTGACTCCAAAGTCTACAGTGTTTTCTTGTTCACAACCACCGATTACCGTCAACTTTACGTAGTTAGCATTTGTTGGCGCATAAGTAAGTGTCACTTTTTTGTTGGTAATATCTGTTCCGGAGAGAGTAAACTTTTCAACAATAAAACTTTCGGTTTGTTTTATACCTGCAAATACCCATTTGAATGAATCAGTCGAGTCCACATCATATGTATAACCTCTGTCATTTGATTCTCGCATTAACGTCCAATTCTCTTGAGGAGATGTGTAATCCCATGAAGAACCGTTATACTGCGCAATTTGATTAATGTTGACGCCATCATTTATAATATACCGCTCACCTGTTGATGGTGAGATTATTCCATCAAGTGTAGCCTGATCGATAATATCAATAATTGGATTTTTCCATTTCAATCCAGCAATTGCGTTGTCTACATATGTAATTGTAGCTTTCAATGCGAGTTCATTAGAAGTCTTTTGCGCAGTCCATAAGTTGAGCAGTGATGTAGAACTATCGTTAACGTTTACCGAGATACCATTCGCATCTTTTTGAAGAAAACCGTTTGTCTTTAAAAAAACCTCAAGCTCATCTATTGCTCCTTTCTTTAGCGAGTTAGCATCAAAAAGTATAAATCGTGCATCTGTTTTCGTAGCCACTTTTATTAGCTCCTATCTTGTTAGTAATAAACTTTTAATACGTCGTTAAGTTTCAAACTTACTTCTGCACCCAATCCATTCCAGGATATTGTTGAATCCGTTATTGTATAATCAATTCCATAACGAAGCCGAAACGATGCGTTGTCAACATAGACAAGTACAGCATTGCTATTAGCCGCATTGAGCAATAAAGAGTTGCTTATGCTCTTATTATCTATATCAACTTGACTCAATACATGACTAAATGAATGTAAATTAGCGTTGATAAGGAGCGGTGCTAAACCTAATACTTCGTTAACAACATCTTTGTCAAACTCAACAAAGTGTTCTGTATGTTCAGGCTTGCTTATACCGAGAAGCCCTTGAAGCCGGTCGAGTGTAATGTTAATAAGTGAACCGTTCTTGAACGAAATTAAGTGATCATCAGCAGCGTTAGTGAAGATAGCCTTCATATATGATATTAAAGGCTCAGGAAGACCTGATAAATTACTTATTACATCATCCTCAAGTATAATCGAACCTTTTGCAAGAGTCTTGTTTTTTTCCTCTGCAGCCAGTTCGCAATATAATTTATTGACTGATTCGGCTTCGGTATGGTGACATTCAATTCGCGGAATTATTAATGTTAGATCATCCTCGCTGTCATAAGTTACATCCAAATCATCGGGATCGTCTGTCGTCAATAATATAACATACTTTGACGCAGGCAACTTATCTCGCTTTGCGCCGAAGGTTAATTTTTCAGCAGACCAGTCTCCGGATATACGAATTGTAACGTCCTCAGCATTCTGATCTTTTGAATACTCGTCACCTCTGTGCAATTTGAAACTTATTTCTTCCATAATTAGTTCGCCGGAAAAGTCGTCCACGCAGATTCCGTACCTGCCGCAGGCACATAAATTGTTCTATACTTATACTCATCAGCCTGTCCGTCCTGATCTGTATCACGAACATTTGTTACAACTTGCACAGCAGTCATAGCTATTGATGCTAATACATCACCGTAAACGTTTTTGAGCCTGAGAGAGTTAGCATTGTAATCAACAGATATTCCGAAAGCATCAGCATCATAAGTGTAACCATAATCATCATACAAGAAATCAGCACGCTCAGCTTCGAATGCTTTTAAGGAACTGTCAGATACAGCCACTTCCAACGCGCTTAAATCAACTGTGCCTACCGTCGTTCCGTTTGCGTTTAGCAAGTTTACAACGTTATTAGTTCTTGATAACGAAGCACCAAATACAGTTGCAGGTCGCGAGTATAATCCGTCTTTCAAAAAATCCGAAGTTGTTGAGTGTGTTGCGTTTGCTACAACAAGCCCTGTTAAATCTACAGTAGCTATAACATCATTGTATACATTCTTTAGTCGAAGTGTATTGCTGCTTAAATCGACTTCAACTGCAAATGCATCTGCTTTATAAGTGTAACCATAATCATCATACAAGAAATCAGCACGCTCAGCTTCGAATGCTTTTTCAGCACTATCAACTACAGCAGGTACAAACATTGACATTGGAATGCCTGCTTTCTTAAAGTCCTGCGCGTCTAGCAACCATAGCGTATCATTTTGAATATTGAAGTTAGCTGCAAAAGTTGAAGCCGGATAATTATTTGCACCGTAGTTTAGGTACTTTGCTATGTCAACCTTAAACATAACGTTGTCGTTTGTCATTAAATCGTATGTATTGCCGTCCTTAAATTTCAACTGATTGATAAAAGTAGTGTCCTTTGCAATAATATTTTTCACAAGAAAGTTTTTATAAACTTGGTCATCAGTAACGGACACAACATGAACAGTATCACCTACAACTTTCAATTTCACTTTATCGACAATCCAGTAAGTGTCGGAAGTTCCGTTTTCGTTTATCAGCCAAGCGTTTGGCGATTGGCAGTGCGTTATCGTTATACTCAGCAACATGATGTTGAGCATGTAAATAAATCGTTTCATGCGTTCCTCCTAATAGTTAAATAAATAGTTGCGTTACCCGGTATTACATTAGAAAACTCAATGTCCAAATAGTCATTCTGCAAAAAAGAATAATTCAATCTTGCCGTTAAACCTTTGCCGAATTCAATCGGTAAATCTTTCGACTCAACAACTACTGCTCCGTTACTATTTTTAATAACCGCAGATGCGGCAGCACCGAAGGTCTGGTCAAGAACAAGGCGACATTCTATTATTTCTAAGTCTTGAGCTTGCTTCGTGTATATTCTGTTTGAGGTTTCGTCAATCTCTATCTTAACACTTGCCAACAAACTAACTGACGCCTTAAGCAATCCTATCATATATCCGCCTCAATACTATTAAGGACTTTAATTTTCGGCGTTCGCTTTGATCGAGCATATACAAAGAATCCGCACGCAACACCATCGATTAGTCTAACAGGAACTCGGAACTTTTCTCTATCCTTTGTCTCAGGAACTATTACATGTTCTTCCCACTCACCTTTCTCTACAATGTCTATTGTTGGATACAATTTGATAGGCAACTCGTCGTCTTTATCAGCGCGGTATCTGCAAGCTACATATTCAGTTAAATCATCATACACGTCACCACTTTCAAAAGTAACTTCTGTTCCGTCAAATTCTTCAGCAAGAAGTGGTTTGTCGTAATAAAGAGAATGGAACTCTAAGTATAATTTGTTTGTGTCGATGTAATAACCATCTCCGCTTTCAAGCGGAGTTAGCATTGTTATGTTGATTGGAGTTTCATCAGTTTTATTCAAGTATAATAGCAATCCGGACATCGGTTTAATTGGATTAATTAATTTCGACATGGAATTCCAGGGGGGCACACTTCCATCATTGCCAGCTTCAATGAATTCAATCTTTGTTGATTGATTGTCTTCATCAACTACCAACTTACGAGGACGAAAGAAGTACTCGTGCAGCGTCTCAAATTTATAAAAATCAACAGCTACCAAATTATTACCTTTCAAGATTGCTTCATAAACAACACGACTTCTGCCAATCAGACTCCATGTTCTTTGTGCAATGAGTTTCCATAAGGCATCTTTGTTACCTGAATCATCTTTGAAATAAAATTCATTAGCAAGAGGCGTTATCCATTGCCCGTTTCCCATTCCTGCCACGTACTCAGGAACATATACCCATGTATTGACTTGACTAAGGTTAGAATTATAAGGAGTAGTACCGCCGGTAAGTGTTAGAGTCATTTCCTCTACGTTATCGGTGTTTTCAATGTTTCCATTCTCGTCTTCAATCACTTCTCCAAAATCAACGGGTGTTGTAGATTTTGAACTCGGGCCTCTTCTAACGTTTATCCTTAATCCCTTAATTTCTTTCGTATACCCGACAAGCTTTAATCCATCTTTGAATCTATTTGCTGCTGGTTCTTGTAATGGTAAGTCACTGTGATAACTACGAGATTGCAATAATATCTTTGTGCCGTAGAATCTAAACACCATTCCGAATGCATTTAGTATATCTATTAGCAACGAAAAGTAATTATCATGAATAGTATTACTTCCCATATAAAAATTTGGCAGCGCGCCGCTGTGATGGAATTCTGCAATCCACGTCTCGCCCAAGTAAGTGAAACTGGTTGTCATTCTTAAGTCGGAATAAATCTCAATCTCACTGGCTTGCGGTACTGCAAGCTGCACGATCTTAAGAATCATATCCGTGTAATAAGTTTGCTGATTCAATGTAATGCCGGTCGGTATTGTATCAGCAGGATCAATGTCTTTTAGCTTTACGAAGTCATGTATGAATGTTAGCTCGAATGATTTTGCTTTGAAATCAGTCGTAACATTTTCTTTGTCTATGAACCCATGAAAGTGATGATTGCTATTTTTCTTAATCAATACATCACAATTTGTATACTTAAAGATGTTAACGAAATCATGATAAGCGCGAATGTAATCGTCTCTATCATAACCGCCGAACGGGTTCGGGAATGGATAACCGTCAACAGCATTACCGACTAGCGTGAAATCAACCTTAACTGTATTCGGATAATGAATAGTGTCAATATCGTTATCGTGCCCATATTCAAACTCACCCAGTTTAATAAGATGAAATTCATAGACTTTACTTTCGCCGTCGTTGTAACTTATCTTAATGTCAAACGTATCAGCGCCGCGAACAATGTTATTTATATTAATCTCACTCAATTTAGCTCCCATTTCGATTTACGCGAACCAACTCGCGAACTTGCCTTTACAATATCTTCGCCCTTAAGTCTTAGATTAATATTTTCAACTGCTAACTGATCTCCATTAACAGCAGCCAGCAGTCTTGTATCTGTACGATAACTAACGCTTGACTTCATTACATTCGTTAGCATTGATAACGCGCTGGGGCTATCGAGCGGTATAACCGCTTCTTTCTGTCTGTTCTCTGATAATACTCCCAATGTTGGCTTAGTAGTTATCCCGCCTTTCGCAAAAGGCAAAATTGATGAGAGGAAGCTTCCCCCCGGAATGAATGAAAGCACACCCTTAAACAAATCTTCTATTCCGCCCTCGCTATCTCCGAATATGCTGCCGATTATTCCGGCAACTGCTTTGTCGGAGAATGCAGTTAAGAAGCTAACAGCTATCATTTCAATAATAGATTTAGATTTACCGAACACGTTATCCCACATCGAATACATTGCGTTCTGCATTGTATTGATGCTCGCATCAGAAAGCTCATCAAAAGCATTAAAGTATTCTTCAGTAGCTTCGTAGTTAAATACGTCAGGCTTATCAACAGCAGAAGTACCTTGCATCAAGGTTGCTTCCTGAATTAGATTAGCATATTTAATTTTGATCTGATTTTTTAACCGTCCAGCCAACTCTGTATTCTTCACTTCATTATCTACACGTTTAAGAGCAAGCTCGCGTTCAAATTCCAGCATTGCAATTTTACGCTCGCGTTCATCTGTCATATTTTCAATTCGTAAACGTTTTAATTGCTCGTAGTATTTATCCTGATCAGTTACCTTTGAGCCTGTAGTAACATCAACATTTCCCGGCGAGTCGCTTGAGTCCGAGCTTCCAAGATTAATTCCTCTACCGCTTACAAATCTTTGAAACTCTTCAAACTCTTTCTGCGCAGCTTCTCTATCTGCTTTTAGTTGCTGCAAAGAACCGCCGAAAAGCATATCAGCTTCGAGATCAATTTGCTTTCGCGCTTGTACGGATAAAACAGGCAAGCCGGTTCGATCTTTGAATTTTTGTTCGCTTTCCTCAATGAACTTTTGTCTGCGCATCTCAACTTCAAATAAACGCTGCTGTATGTCTGCTGCTTCCGCGATATGTTCAGCGTACTGTTCCTCTGCTGCTGCAAGCTCTATTTTCTTAATGAACTGTTCATTAGCTTTTTTCTGCATTTCATAAATATCAGTAATAGCAGCCTTTTCAAGATTTAGATTTCCTATGTACTCGGAGTAGTTTGAATTCAACTGTTCAATAGCTTTCTTGCGAGTATCTTCTTCAGCGTTCAGCGATGTAACTACATTGACTAAAGCGTTAAATTCGATTTGAGATTTCTTCAATGAATCCGAGACTTTTTTGTTAAGCCCAAGTATCGATGTGAATCCTTTTGTCCAATTCAGAGCAATCTCTTTAATCGGTAAAATGATTTTAACAGCGAATTGCCCAATTTTTTCGAGTTGATCACCGAGTTCATTACTTATCTGCTTCAGCTTTCCGGTTTCAAGCTGAGCAACTTTCATAGCCTGCCCGCCGTATTGCTTTTCAAGTTCTGTTAGTATAATAGATTGCGCTTCAGACAACTTGTTTGTTGTCGCTAAATTTTTGATCACTTCCTTTTGATCTTTACTGAACTGTATTCCCGCACGCGATAAAGCACTTAAATTTGCGACCGGGTCATTCAATGCTTTGCCAAGCATTATAGAAACATCCTTTAATCTTCCAGCCGCCTGTTCCGGCCCGTCGCTCAAAACCGTAGCAACATCCATAGCGACCTTTTGAGTGCGTAGGAAATTCTCACCGACAATATTTGTAAACGTCAATAGTTGTGCGCTTGCATTGTTAAGTATGGCCTCATCGCCGTAGGTTGTAACAGCTTGCAATTGCGATGCAGCCCTTTCTAGTTGATTTGCGGAAAAACCTGCTGCTTTTCCTGTCGATTCTATAGCCTGCTGAACCTTTGCAACGGCTTGCTGTTGAAGTGCGTACTTATCAATCGCAACATCGAGCCTGTTCATAATGTTGTTTGCGATATTCAAAACAGAGTTAAATCCCGTCGCTATTTGTGACCACTTAGCCATCTTTGAAGAAACACCTTCGGCGGTTTTCATCATTTTTTTTATCTGCTTCTCACCGCCAACCAAGCTTACATCAAGCTCTTTCCCATCTACTCGTATCTTAAACGTTATATCCTTCTTAATACTCATTTGCTTTTAGGCTTATTGATCTCAAAGTGAGTTCTATTCAGCGCAGCTAATTCCATCGCGCGGCAGTGGCAATAATTTTCAACTAAGTAATCATATTCGCTAGGTAACATTTGAGCAAGCATGAATAATCCATAAATGCTTAAGAGGGCTTCTGAGAGGTAATGCTTTGCATCTTTTCCAGCACCGGCTGAGCTTGATTGAGCACTGAAACAATATTCGCTTTGTCTAATTCTATTTGCCTCAGCCCCGCATTCCTTTTGTACTTCAAAAAAAAAACGTAGATGTCATGCACTGCATCATATTCGGATTCGGAAAGGTCGATTACGCTTGTATCTCCAACAAGTAAATGCGGAAGATCATTTATTACATCTTGAGCAGTTATTTCAATTTCAACAACTTCACCATTCCGAATCTTTTTATAGCAATCATCGCCGGCTCGCTTCTTAATTACATTTTCAATCTTAAAAGTAAATGGGCGCGTAGTAAATTCCTGCTCTTTGCCGCCTTTAACTTTTAGTTTTATTTTCTTTTGAGGATGTGTCATTGTTCTCCGCTTCTTCAGCTTTAATTTTTTCTTCAGTAGTAATGCTGCCGTGTTGCACCAGTTCTGATTTTGGATTTAGTTTAATAACTCTATAATCCTTTTCTGATTTAAGCTGCTCAAATTCACGCAGGCTAAACTTTATATCGTAACCTTTACCAGCAATAATTCCGATTTCATTGTTGCCGTGGTAAGCTTTGCTTCGCTTGGTTATCATCTTGCATTGATATACAACTTTATCATCATGGCTGGCTTTAGAATCCTTTACAAATGCAGAGGGGCGAGTTCCATCAAAAACAACTTTCAATTCTTTTTTTTGTATTTCATCACTCATAATTAATTACCCAAATTGTATTTTTTTAAGAGACGCTGTAGAGGTGCAAACAACATCCAGTACAGGAATGTTGCCTTGCCATGTTGAAACGATGTGGCGTTTATCAGCAGTTTCAAACGAGTTAGTCATTCCAAGTGTTTTGAAGTTGAAAAACTTTTCAAAGTCTGTAGATAAACTCAGCCTATGCTTAATGCTTAAGTTGCTGTTAACAGGAAATGTATTAGCTTCTGAGCACAAGTCTCTGAACCTATCTATACTACAATTGCGAGAAGATGTTATTTCAATCGTAGCTC
>JANQLA010000009.1 GCA_028280855.1 Melioribacteraceae bacterium | reverse complement strand
TAACATTCACAACAATTATCTCGCAGCAAACAACGATGAGTTAATAATGCTGCTAAACCTTGAAGCGCCTTCGAGTATTTTTTTGACTGACAATTTTTTACCGACTAAAGCAACAATAATAGAAGCAATTTGGAACGGAAATTATTTATATGTGCTTACTCCAGACAAGCTTTATTTATTGTCACAAAGAAGTAGCACAACAAATTAGATAAAGTACCTTGCCCTTTTATTTACGAATAATATTATTTCTATTTATTGCGGCTTGGTTTGTCGGCTCAATATACCCTCATTTAGCTTCCGCTTCCAACAATGAATCACTGGTCTCTTTTATTTTAGAAAGATCGTACTCATTGGTATGTCACACAAACCCTGAAAAACTCATCTGTTTTAATGATTCGTGCTCGCTCGTTTGCGCAAGGTGTTTCGGAATCTATTCCGGTGCATGTGTCATATCATTCATTACACTGCTTGCAGCAAGAGTCAACATTAAGTCCTTGCGACTGCTTTTCATAGTTTCGATTTTTATGCTGTTGGATGTTATTTTGTACAGTATAAGTGTATACAACTATTCTAAAATAACTGCCGCTGTAACGGGCGTGTTTTTTGGTTCCGGCGCTTTTTTATATATTAGAAGTGGCTTAGAAAAACTATGGGAAGAATTTAAAAAGTGAAAAAATATTTATCGGCATTTGTTTGTGGATTTGGCGCTGGTGTTTTGCAGATTGTTCCTGTTGCCAAAAGTTTCTCGTGCTGCCTTATTCTTCCTGTCGCTGCTTATATGGCTTTGATATTGGATAGAAAGGCCTCAAACGAAATTGGTCGGATGGCTATTAAAAAGGGGGCCGTAATCGGAGTTTTAACTGGTCTCTACGCTGCTTTATTCGGAAGCTCATTTGAAATAATAATTACGTTAATTACAAAAAACAACGACCTTGTAGTTGCTTACCCGGAACTTATGAAAGTTATTTCGGACTTCCCGCTTTCCTCAGCAATGATAGAACAAGCACAGTATATGCTTGAGTCTGTTGTTGAAGATATTCAGACCGTGGGATTCTCATTTCTTTATACATTTGCGGTAGCGGCAAATAACTTGCTGGTAAATATAGTCTTCGGACTAATTGGCGGAGTAATAGGCGCACAAATAATCAATTCACGGTTACCAAAAGATAACATCGAATAAAGCACCTAATGGTTTCGTTCGCTATTTTCCTAATCCACATAATTTTCTTCGCATATATTTTCAGAAGGATTTCGAAGAAAGAAAACGTTAAACAAGCCTTCTATAATTTACTTTTTATGATTATTATTTTTACTGCGGGTTGGGCTTTTTCAACAATGATAGCAAAAGCTATTTTCCCCGAATTAGGTTATGGTATTGAACTTAATTTGGACACAATTTCATTGCTAATACTTACTCTTGGAGAGTCAATGTTCTATAAATTCTATTACGCAGATTTATTTACTCAAGCCGGAAGGGAAAAATAATAATTGCTGTTTGCTGACCCTGCTGCCGGTTTGCGGGTATCGGTTCAAATCTCCATTGACGAAGCGAATTTATTGCGGCCGTTTCCAATCGTGTATCGGCTTTGATCAAGGGAAATATTCGGCCTACTGTTCCGTCGGGTAAAATTGTGAAACGAAGCTTTACATCAATTTCTTTTGAAACGCCGTCGGGATAGGGTGGTATGTTGTAGCTGTAGATTTTTCGAATTCCCTTTCCACCCCATTCGATATCGAACAATCCGAACTTTCCGGTGCCTTCACCCGCGTTTTCTCTACCACGGTCTTTCGTTTCCGTTGCCTCATCCTTTTTTACAACTTCTTTAGGTTTCTCTTCTTCTTTTTCTTTCGGAGGCACGGATATATTATCCTCGTCCAAATTTTTGACAACAGGCACTTCTACTTTTTTTTCTTCGGGTTTCTTCTTTTGATCTTTTTCAACTTTGTTTTCGGTTTCAACTTCTTTCATTACCGGCTTCACACCTGATGAACTCAGTTCGCCGAATGTGCCGAATCCTACAGTAACGAACTCAAGTGGTTCATGCTCAATTGTAAACTTGAAAGCCATTAACAACAGGGTTACTGCCAAATGCGCTGCGATCGAAATCAAATACGAAATATTTTTCGGCTTCTTTTTACTAATCAAAACGATTCCTGCTCTGTTTCGATTGTAAACTTATCAATACCTACACCCTTTGCCGCGTCTATCGTTTTTATAACAATATTAATGTTCACATCTTTATCAGCCCTGATAATTAGGTTCGCGTCTTTCAATTGTCGTTTTGTTGTAGCTATGCGCCCTGCAAGCTCTTCCAAGGATATTTCCTGGTTGCCGATAAAAATTCGTTCATCTGCCGTTATGCTAACAATGAGCCGTGATGGCGTTGCCTGTTCATTGTTTTTAGCTCCCGGAAGTTTAACATTTACGCCAGTTTGGATAACGAACTGTGAAGTAAGAAGAAAAAATATAAGCAGAAGCATAACGATGTCCGTGAGTGATGAAAAACTGAATATATTCAGCGGCTTATTCGACATTTCAAACTTCATACTACACCCTAGGATTTTTGCTGCTTAATCTTACCTCTTCAAGTATATCAACAACGTCGTTGGAAATAACTTCCATATCGAGAACAAGTTTATTTACAGCTGTTACAAGGTAATTATAAAATGTAAACGCTATAATCCCGACAGCTAAGCCAAACGCAGTTGTCAACAGTGCTTCCCAAATTCCGCCCGCCAGGTCACTTGGATTTGCCGCTCCTTGTAAATCTTCAATTCGCATAAACGCCGATATCATTCCGGTAACAGTTCCAAGGAATCCCAGCAAAGGAGCAACGCCCGAAATAGTTGCCAGCACGGATAAACCTTTTTCCAGTTTATTGATTTCCTGTTTGCCTGCGCTTTCAATAGCCTCTTTTACACGCTCGTGTCCAAGGTTATATTTTTTCAAAGCTTTCTTAACTATATTAGCTGCAGGCGATTTATCCTCCATGCAAAATTCCGAAGCGCCCTGGATATCGCCTCGTTTAAGAAAGCCCCTAATTTTAACAAGGAATGAAGGGACGTTTAATTTTGAACGACGGATAACAATATACCTGTCTATTACAATTGCAACCGCAATAACAGATGCCAAAAAAATCGGGACTAATAGCCACCCGCCTTTGATAATAATTGAGAATAAACTCATATAAATTCCCTTAGAAAAATTAAAATTTGTTTTTTACGAGAAAGTCTTCAGCATCTTCCAATGATTCGAAATAACCGATTCTAACACGGTTCCAAGTACTGCCTTTTGATTCTAAAAAGACCTGGTATATAAATGCATCATGCCCAAGATTTTTTAATCGCTCTACCTCCCTTTCCGCTATAGTTGAACTCCGCCATGAAGAAACCTGAACAGTGTAAAATTTGCCATCAAAATATATTTGATTTGCGGCCTGAACGTCGCTTGCAATTTCTCGATAAAGCCCGGTCAACTCGCTTGAAGATTCAACTGCAGAATCGGTCACAGTATCAAAAGGCTGTTCTGTAACCAACGGCTCAACAGATTCCTGCTGAAATGACGATTCAGTATCAATAGGCTGTCCAATATCGGTCGGCTCTGATGTTTGACCCGAAGGGAAAAAGATAAGGATCAAGATAATTACGAGCAGGGCGCCGGCTGAGCTGTAAATTACAACCGGTTTTTTATAAAACGGCTGTTCATCGTCAAGCTCCGCAGTGTATGATTGTTCTATCTTTTCATCAGGCTTTTCGGTGGCTTTGTCAAGGTTACTTGTTTCTTCGTGCACATCCTGAGTCTGAGTGATCGATTGCTGCTCAGCAAGCAAATTTTCTTTATCTACTTTGGCTGGTTCTTCCGGTTCAACGGGAGCAGAACCTTCATCCTCCTCACCGGCAAGCTCGTCCACTATATCGCTTGGTTCTTCCTTTTCATCGAGATAATTCTCCAATTCGTCAAATACCGATTCATCTTCAGTAGTATTTTGATCTGCACTATCGTCAACTTTTGCGTCAGTAAAATCAACCTCCTCAACAATATCATCTTCTGTCGGCTCAAAATCATTTTTGTGATCGGGTTGAATCACTTCTTCATCAACTTCCAGGTTCTCCGGCATTTCATAGTCATCAAATTCACTGTCGGAATCTTTCTGAATTTCTTCATCTTCAGTAGTAATTGCTTTCAGTTCCTTTGTAAGTTTTTTCAGGCCGACTAATGGTTCTTCAGCTTTATCACTTGCTACATCAACTTCAAGTTCAATTTCTGCAGCATCAGATTTCGGCGGAAGACTTTCTACTTCTTCGTTAACGGTTTTTCCAAACTCGCGCTCAATTGTTGCAGCTTCTTCAAAAGCTTTTAAGTCATCATCCAGCGCGGACTTTGATAAGGGAGCAAACTGTACTTCATCTTTCGTTGTTAAATCTTCATCGCCAACTTTAGCTTTCGTAAAAGAATCTTCGAATATCAAGTCGTTCAGATCAATCTCGTCTTCGTTAGTTTTGGCAACCACCTCTTCGCTATGTTCTGTTCTATTAAGGTAGTCGTCCCATATATCGTAATCCTTCAGGACATCAGCATTGTTAACCAAAGTTGTTATTTTATATTCCAAATCGGTAATCGAATCTTTATCTGAAGTAACTGCCGAATCTCCCTGGGTGCCAATATCTGCATCAGTAATCGGGATAAGAGGTTTATTAACGCTTATGCTGAATACCTTGTCAGCATCATCATTCACCGATAAATTCAGGTCGTCAACATCAAGAGTTAGGAAAAGTGACTTTATATCACCTTCTAACTTTTCGAAGGGAGGTGAATATACAAGCGTTCTTTTTTCTTTTGGGGCAGATGGCAATACCAGCGATCTTTCGTAACGCGGCATCGGTTCTTTTTTTAACTGGAAAACTCCTAATTCACTAATCCTGAGGGCTTCATCATATTTCAATTTTTCCGATACTTTTTCTATAGTTTTTCTGAAAGCGAATTCTTTTTCGGACTCTGCAAGATTTAGAAGCTTTGAAATATTATCAATTAATAAATTTTTATTCATGAGTAATTTTTGCGTTTTAAAGAATCTACCAACGGTACTCAATTCCGACTATTATGTCAAAAGGTTTTTCCAGGTAGTTCTTATAAATATAATTTTTTTTATTCAAAATATTATTTAGTTCTGTTGTAAAATCCAGTTGACTGAGAAGGTTATATTTAGCAAAGAGTGCTAGGTCGACATAAGAGTTAATAGAATTTGTATTTGCAATGTCGGTATAAAATTTGCCTAGATACTGCAGTTGTGTTCCCAATTCCAAACACGTGAATATTTGGTAACCGTAATTAATACCTACATCAAACATCGGTCGATATGGGACACTAAAATTATCGTCTGTTCTCAACCTGTTGAAGTATGCGTCAAAATATAAATAGCCTAATACACTGCTATGGAACTTAGCATTTACAAACGCATTAAAGTAGTTTACATCGTCCGACGTACCAAAATCGAATACTCCTTTGGAAACCGAATCATCAAAATACGGAACGTTATCGATCTGAGCGAAACTTGCACCTACACTAATTTCAAAAAACTTCCTGTATTGAAATTCAAATGCAAGCTTAATAAAAGTACTATATTTTGTTAGAATATTATCACTTGTTAATGGTTGATAGTAACGGTTCGACTCCAAAAAGGATTTTGTATGATGAAATTTAGTATGCGGTGCGTATTCACCGTAAAACATAATCCCATCGTCCAGCTTAAGATCAAAGCTTGCTATAGTTGATAATAAATCTACGCTATCAAGCTTTGAATAATGTACGCCAAGTTTTACGTTAAATGTTTCCACTGTGTTTATATGAAAACTCGCATTGCCCGAATAGTACAAATACGAGTCCTCAGTTGCTGCATTATTTCGAAGCAATTGATTTGTTACATCAGCAGCAACAGAGAAACCAAATTTACCGAAATTGGATTGAATGCGGGCATCGCCTTTTATTAGTCTTTCGACATAATCGGTGTCAATAAGTTTTAGCGTTTCGTAGCGGCCGTTCAACGAGTATTTGAACTGATCGTTTAAACCGCTTTCAAATCCAATTGATGATTCTATTATTTCGTTTTCTCTTTTGTAGCCTGGTGTATTCGAGCCGAATAGTTTGTAGTTATCCCTATTATAATGTCCTTCCAGCGAAATTTTTAATCCCGGTAAGAGAGATGCTTTCGTGCTCGTGAAAAGATTCAGGTTGCCTTCAACGCCCGATATATTATACCCGGCATTATTTCTGTACTCGTTAATATTTTTTCCGTATATATGAGCGTTAAACATAACCGGCTGGGCAGACTGTGTAAAATAAAAATTACCAGTAGGCAACGTCTCAAGACCAGCGCCTAAAATTAATAGCCCGCTATTGAAATTTCCCTTCTCAAAGGATGAGTAATCCTTTCTTAATGGATCAGAAAACTTTGATATGTTCAACTGATCAGGTGTAAAGGAAGGTTTGAAAAATTCTTGGGATAATGCCTGGAATAGTTTGGGTTTCTCTTTTCGTGCTTCGGGTATGGTAATGTTTTGTGTTCCGGTGATAACAAAATCCGGCAATTCAATACTTTGGTTGTCGCTTTCCTGCGCCGCCAGGGGTATACCTAATATCAGAAATACTAAAATATATTTAATCATAAGCTGTTAAGTTTTTTTCGTGCTTCTGCTCCAAGCTCATCCCTGGAGTGTCTTTTTATGACTGCCCTGTACATTTCTCGGGCATTTTTTCTATCTCGCTTTATAACGTAACAATCGCCTAATGCAATTAAAGATTTAGAATACCAAAGATCGTGTGCCGAAAATATCGAACGAACGCGGACAAATGCCGATATAGCATCATCGATACGATCCTGCTCCTTAAGAACAATGCCGAACAAATACTGGGCTTGTGCACCTATGTCATCTGTTCGATTTTGCCCAAGCTCTCTTAACAAACCTTCTGCATTAGAATATTCAGATCGTGCAATTTCAAGAAGGCTTAGTTCAATCTTAGCTTTATCGGCAAACAGCGTACCATCATCATAATTTATTATTTCATAAAAAGTGTTATATGCTCCTGCAAGATCGTCCACTTCAATCTGTACCAAAGCTTTTTTGAACTTAATCTCCGCCAGGCGTTCGTTATTTTTCAAATTTGGTAAAGTGCGGTTAAATAAATCTGTAGCCTTGTCATACTGTTCAGTTTTCACATATAAATCGACTTGTTCAACAATCGCATCAACACCATAGCGGGAACTAAGAAAATTGGTTGTAACGAAGTTGAAATTTTCTATAGCGTTTTCATAGTCCTGTTCCGCTTCAAGACTTTTGCCTATCCAGTAATATGCTTCTGCTACAAGTTTACTGCGCGGGTAAAGTTCAAGGAACTCGGTATAACTTTCTTCCGCACGTTTGTAACTACCGAGGCTATAGTATATTTCACCTTTCTTAAAAAGAATTTCTTCCCCGAATTTGGATGCAGGGTTATTTGTCATATACTGATCTATAACTGCAACAGCATTATCTGGCAGGTCAAGTGCAAGGTAAGAATATTGGATACCGTTAATTGCATCGAGGACGTAACGAGTATCAGGATACTCTTCTAGTAGCTGATGATAGTGAACCAAGGCTGAATCATAATTGCCCATATTGTAATATGAATCGCCAATTGAATAGACTGAAATTGGCCACAGGGACGAACGATTATATCGTATAAAAATTTCTTTATAATTCTTTATTGCTTCGTTAAATTCATTGCGTTGAAAATGTATCCAGCCGATAAGGTATTGAGAATCGTCTGCAAAACGCGAAGAAGTAAATTTTTTCTGAAGATTTCCAAACTCGTTTATAGCTTCATTCAATCTCCCCGATTTATAAAGCGACTGTGCAAATTGATAATATGCGAAATCGTTAGTTATGTTCCTGTTCGATCTGCCGAACAGCTCGCCATAGATTTCGCCTGCTTTATCAAATTCTTTCGATCCGTAATAACTATCAGCAAGTCGTAATTTTGCATCGTTTACTTTTGAATTATTCCGAAAGTTGTTAATGAACTCCTTAAAGTAGTAAGCTGAGTTCAAAAAGTCCTTATCATTAAAATAGCTGTAAGCTCTGCCGTATAAAGCTAATTTTTTTAACTCCGTGTCAGCGTCGCTAATTCTAAAATAATGCTTTATAGCGTTGTTATAATTTTTAATCGCAAAGAAGGATTCTGCCAGGTAGAAATTAACCTTGTCCGATTCGAAGTTTGGATACCTGCTTAAAATATCACCGAAGTTGTCTAGTGCTTCATCGTATTTCCCCAGATAGTACTGTGAAATTCCTAAGCCGAGAATGGCATTCTTTGCTACTTCATCAATCAAAACAGCATTATTTACGGCGTACCCAAAGGCTTCTTCCGCGTCGCTGTAATCTTCATTTTTTAATTTTATTTCTCCGAGCAGTGAATACGCTTTTGCAACTGTAATTAAATCTTCACTTTGCAATGCATTGTTAAGATAATTTTCTGCCCGGTCAAATCTTCTTTTATCAAATTCAATAATACCAAGCTTAAAGAATACAGAACTTGCCAGCCTTTCATCTGGATACTCTTCTATAAATTCCTTGTAAACATTTGTTGCTTCGTCAATCCTGTTCAGGTATCTTAAACATTCTGCACTCCAGTAAAATGAATTTACGGTTATAGAATCATTAGATGTTCTTGAAAGTTTATTAAATAACTTGTATGCCTCTTCGTATTCCTTTAGTTGAAAACTTATCCAAGCCAAACCATATTCAACCTCTCGATAAACGCTTTCTTTTTCGTTGCTGTTCAGAAGCTTTTTATATGTATTCGCTGCGTTCTCATACTCTTTTAACCGAAAGAAAGAATTCGCAAGAATATAGTTAGCTTCATCCCTCAGCTTGACGGGCAACTCCTTTATCAATGGATCGGATAATTCAAGTATGGCCTGGTCGTACTCATTTAGTTTAAAATAGCTAACCCCGATTCTTAATTGAGCATAGGGCCCAAGCTCAGTATCCCTATAAAATGATAATAATTCATCGTAATATGTAACTGCATCGGAATACCTGTCGGTTTGCTCGTACAGATTTCCTAGAGTGTAAATTACAAATTCAATATTACTATTATATGCTCTCTCCGTCACCGCCTGCTTCAAAAATTCCTCGGCTTCGTAAAAACTGCCTTCGGAAAAATATGATTTGCCTATAAGATACAATGACCTTCCCCTGTAAATGCTGGCGTCGTATTCATCAGTTAATTCGAGCAATTTTGCGCGTGCTTTTGAGAATCTTTCCGAATCAAAATAAATTGAACCCAGTTGGAAAAGTGCTCTGTCCCGAAATGTAGAAAATTTATACCTACTTAGGAAATCTTCGTAA
This sequence comes from Melioribacteraceae bacterium, assembly GCA_028280855.1. Taxonomy (GTDB): domain Bacteria; phylum Bacteroidota; class Ignavibacteria; order Ignavibacteriales; family Melioribacteraceae; genus PGYT01. The sequence continues at coordinate 17,892 of JANQLA010000009.1, read as the reverse complement.
TTCGAAATAGAAGCTTCTACCTGCCCAAGGTTATGTAAACAAACTGCTGAATAATACTTAGATGTGGAGGCTAAATCAGCGTTAATTTCTTCAGAGGATGAAATTGAGTAAAAAATATTATAAGCTCTCGAGTAATCGCCCTTATCAAACAAAGCCTTAGCTTCGGAAAAACTCAAAGATTGATTTTGCGAAACAATTAGAGACGAAAAGGAAAAAATAAAAAATAGAAGTATCTTTTTTTTCATTAGTATGTCGTCAAAGTTTAGAGTCGGTTATAAATTATAATTTTTATCCGTTCATATGATTATTATCTAAGTTCGGTTCATCAAATTTAAGTTCATGGCTAAAATAAAAACAATCGATTCTCTTTAAAGATGATAGAGCAGTAGCAATATAATAACCCCAAACAGACTCGCGAAAAAATTTACCCTATCGTTGTTTATCCATTTTACGCCTGAGTAGAAACTGGTTAACGTGTTACAATGATTATATCTTTCAGTAATTTTTTTACATTGATTACAAATATATTGAGCTTGGAATGTACTTCCTAATAAACTATCAAGTAAACTTCCTAATACACCTACTATTATTGTTGTTCCAAGAAAGTAAGTATAACTTTCTCCAATCCAAATAACTGCCGAAAGAGATACGGATGATGCACCGAACAAAGCGCCTATGGTACCTATCACAGATACTCCCCCAGATGTCCCTTGTTTCGTCAATTTGAAATTACGGATGTTATACGTTCTTGTTTTTTTTATTGTTCCAATTTCAGTAGCCCATGTATCTGCCGCAACTATGCATAAAGAAGCAACATAAAGTTGATAAACATTATTAATAACAATTAACTCATTGAGCAGCAAAATTATACATGCTGTACCTCCGTTTGCGAATACCTGCCCGAAATCCCTAGTTCCGCTTTTTTCAAAATACTCTTCTACATCTTTACGAACTGTTTTTCTTATCTTAGATAATAAACTGGATAAAACAAAAAAAGCTAAAACAGGCATTGTATATTTCCAGCTTCCTAAACCGTAGATAACGGTTGCCATTAATATTGTTGCAAAAGCTCCCGAGATCGTGAGTAGCTTAAAACGATAGGACAAACTGCCAATTCCTACTCCAAATATAAATCCGTATAAAAATTGCAATGATTATTTTCCAAACTGTGCTACTAATGTTAGATCGATAAATTATATGTTTCGTTGCATTTGACTTTGAGATTAAATCTCAATCACCTGCAATCTCACAAAATATACTTGCAATTACAAAACTTTTTAATGAGCTTTACAAAATACCAACTAACTTACGGAGGCAATATGAACAAATTATTACTGGTAGTTAGCTTCATTCTTTTAACATTAACCTCAGTATACTCGCAAAGTTTAAAGCTAGGGCTCTCGGGAGGTTTAACAAATATTAACGCACCCGATTCGTACACGGAGGATATCTCAAAAGGCGGCTTCGGCTTCTCATCCGAAATACACTACGGTGTGAAAGCAAAATTAAGCTTACCTCTTATACCGCTTACTTTTGCTGGATATATAATGAATCACTCTCTCAACTCTGATGAATCAGGAGCAGAATATAGCCTGAACGTCCTGGCTATCGGAGTTGGAGCCGAGTGGGCTTTAATACCGGGGCCTGTTTCACCGTACCTGGGAGTTGATATATTGTCGAATTCGTTTGGAGATTTGGAATTAAACGGAAACACAGCATCCAAGGACGAATCGCGTGTTGGAGCAGCAATAGGAGCAGGCATTGATTTCAAGCTTCTTCCCAAATTCGATATTGATGCTTCGGTAAAATATAACATGTTCAATTTGATTGGACAGGATGATAATGAAGATACTATCAGCTCATTAAATTTGAATGTAACAATATTGTTCAGCGTTATTTAAAATAGAAAACCCCCTTGGTGAAAGGGGGTTGCAATTTTCAAAACAGCCATAAAAGGAAAATTAATTAAGATTATTCTCAAGCTGATAGTCGCATAAAGTTCTATATTTAGAATCTTTCCTGCCCGTCTGAAAAGCTTCCCTTGCTTTTTCATTATCACCTAAATTTAGAAATGCTAAGCCTTTGTAGTAGTAAGGCGCGCCTTTGGGAATACTTTTCCTGAAATTCGATGCTTTATCAGCCGCTTCAAGAGCTTTTGTATTTCTTCCTAAGTCAATTAGAGTTTCAGCTAGCAAAAGATAAGCAGCATCGTAATCATTGTACTCGGTTGCTTTATTTAGATTCTCAACAGCTTTTTCGAAATTACCGTTAGCCTTGGCAGCTTCACCAAGTTTTGTATAAGCTCTGGAAATATTTACATCCGCTTTACTTTTGTGTTTTTCTTTGGTTGCATATCCCTGGAACTTAACAAATGAATCAATAGCTTCCTGGTATTTGCCTTCCCTGTAAAAAACTCCACCTAGCGCATTATAAGCGATGCCGAAATCAGGTTTCAACTCCAGTGCCCTGGAAAAAGCATTTTCAGCCTGTTTAAGATCTCTCAGCTTGTTAAATACAATTCCTTTCTGGTACTCGGTTCGAAAGTTTTCCTCAATTTTGGTTGAGGCTTCATACTTTTCCAATGCACCGTTATAATCACCGGATTTAAACAATTTGTTTCCTTCGTTATATAGTTTGGCTGCATCCGGGTTCATTTCGGATTGTGCAAAAATGACAGTTGCTGCAAGCAGCATTGAAACTATTATTCCAAAAAATTTCTTTCCCATGATATTTCCTTCGTTATTAAAAAGTTTGTGCGGAAGACGGGACTCGAACCCGTACGCCCTTTCGAGCACTACCCCCTCAAGATAGCGTGTATACCAATTTCACCACTTCCGCAAAAAAAGCGATGGAAAAAATAAAGGTAGTGTTGATTAAAATCAATACCCGAAATGAACTCTTCCATAAATCAGATACGAAATCTTTTACAAGCATGGCTGGATTTTGTTTCAGAAAGGCGCGGTAATTAGCACATCACTTTTGTCTTCTTTTTCCTCTTCGTTGAATTTCTCTTTGAATTTGCTTCTTAAATGCATGTTCGAAAGCAACATATTGAAACTTTTGCTTAACATCTAAAATCTCGGTTAGTTTTTCTAAAAATACTTTCCTGTTTTGCAAAAGCTGCTCCTCGCATTCGAATATTTTTAGAAGTAGCTGCTGCTGTTCAGCCTCTTCAAATTCTTCTTCCTTTAAAAGCATTCTCATTTTTGAATAAAGGCTATCCCTTTTTTGCGTAATTTTTTTTTGTTCGTTTAGATGACTATTCCGGCGACTGAAGAACCTGATGGAAGTTTCTTCGTTCATGTTAAGTGCTTCAATAATTTTTATTCGTTCAAGGTCGCGAAGACGATTAGACATATTTTTCCCTTTGATTCCGTACTGCTGAGAATAAAAAAGCTGCGCCGAAAAAATCAGAAAAAAAAGTATTAAAAATTTGGCTTGCATAAGAGTTCCTATAATATTGTTCGCTGCATTATTTCATTATAAATTTGATCGTACTCATTATCGGTTAGTAGAATATCTATCTCGTCAAGTGTTATAATATTTTCACCAAACGCATAGCCTAAATATTCATCTGGAATAATATTTTCTTGAAAGCTATGATCAACCTTATAAATATTATTTAATTCCGACAACTCAATAAAATCTGCTGCATCGTTAAGCAAACTGGAATCGTTGATAGATGCGAAATCGTATTCTGTTCTATTATCAGTTTGAGAATCATCTTCTTGACTTCTAAATATTACCAATGCAAAAATGGTTATTACAAATACAAATGCTGAAGCACGTTTCAAACTGAATAAAGGCTTATTAACCATTTTGCGTTCATGAATGCCTGCCAATACTTTGTTGAATTCGCCGGTTTTAATTTCAACTTTTGCATTGCCGGATAATTTATTAAGCCGTTGTTTAATTTCGTCAAATTCCTTTTTAAGCAACGAAGACGACGCCAACTCCTTCTCAAACTTTTTAGCTTCGGTATCACTAATCGTGGAACTAAGATATTTCAGTATTCTCTCTCTATTCTTCATCCGTCAATTCCATCATTTTTTTTAATGCATGAAAGTAATTTGCTTTAAGAGTTCCGATAGTTTTTCCCGTTATTTCGTGTATCTCTTTATAAGTCATTTCTTCAAAATTTTTTAAGATAAATACTTCACGCTGCTTTGCAGGGAGCTTCTGCAATAAATTTATTACTCTTTCAATCTTTTCCTTATCATCGAAGGATTTAAAGACGTCGCTTTTTGAATCTTCTTTTTCAGCGGCGCTCTCCAAACCCAAAAACGTCTTTACTTTTTTCTTTCTTAAATAATTTAATGACCGGGTAGAAGTTATTTTATATAGCCACGTGCTTAACGACGAATTGAACTTAAAAGTAGAAAGCTTCTCATATACTACAAGCAGCACCTGCTGAGCAACTTCCATAGCATCATCGTGATTACCAACCATTCTTAACGCATGCCAATATATTTTTTTCTGATATCGCCTGGCAATCTGATTAAATGATTTATCGTCACCACCTAAAAATCTTTCTACTAGTTCCCGATCGTCCTGCAAAAGTATCCCGGAATTCTATCTAATGTATTTGACAAAATAATCAATTAGAAGGTTTAAAATAATTCGTTTTAAACCCTTTGCCAATCTTTCGTGTCAAAGGTATAAATTCACAAAACAAAAAGGACTACAAAAATGAACAAGTTAATTTCTATAATTATTTTAGTATTGATATCAGTTTCTTTTCTCAACGCTCAACCTGGAAAAGGATATAAAACTAAAAAGCTAAAAATGCAGAAAGCCTGGATTTATGATCAATTGAATTTATCTGATGATCAAAAAACAAAAATAGATGAGATAAGATATAATCATCAAATGGCAATAGTTGATCTAAGAGCGGAGCAAAAAAAGAATCGAATTTCTCAAAATCAGATCTGGAAAAACGACGAGTTAAATAAGCAGGAATATTTAGACCTGGTTACAAGGGGAAATGAAATACACTCGGAATTAAAAATGATGCGCGCCGAAATGATGATGAATATTAGAGAGATACTTACCGAAGAGCAGCGAGAAAAATGGCAAGAGCATGTTATCGGTAACAGGATCCGTGGTATATCTCGTGAAGATGGCTTTGAAAGACGACAGAAAAGATTGCGCGAGCATTGGTAATCGCCAGTGATTTTCCGTATTGTTTAATCAGCCACGAATTTTATCAATATTCATGAATTTTTAGGTCTTAGCGAGACTAGTGGCTAATGGTGAAATTAGTGGCTTTTTGTAAGTTACTTCGGGTTAGTAGGACGAATTTCTACCTCACTAACGCAAGCGCGAACAGGTAAATTAATCATACTGTGAACAACATCCGCAACATCTTCAGCTCGTAAAATTTTATCAACGTTCGAAGGCTGCATCGGAGAATCAATTATCATCTCTGTTGCAACTGAACCCGGACAAACTGCTGCAACTCTGATGTTATGCTCGCGTAGTTCAAGCATCAAGGACTTTGTGAATCCCTGCACTGCGTGCTTTGTAGCAGCGTACATAGTGCCTTGTACAAATCCGTTTTTTCCGGCAAGCGATGATATGTTAATAATCGAACCGCTATTCTGCTGAATCATCTTATGAACTACCGCTTTGGCAAAGTTATATACACCGTAAATATTGGTATCAATTTGTCGCTTAAACTGGTCCAGGTCGGAATCAACGAATTTTTCAAAAACAGCGTAACCTGCATTATTAATTAAATGATCAATGCGTCCGAACTTTCCTATTACTTTGTTAACTGATCTTTCAACAAAATCAATATCCGAAACATCACCGTCAAAGTATAAAGCGCCGGTCTCGTATTTATTAAGCAATTCAGATGCTTCTTCCAACTTTGGAATATCTCTTCCGAAAATTACAACCTCGTAATTATTCCGGGCAAGTTTAACAGCAATCGCTCTTCCGATTCCCCTGCTTGCGCCGGTAATTATTGCAACTTCTTTAGTCATTTACAAATCGCCTTTCATTGGTCTAAGTACAATTTCTTCAGGCACCATATTACCTTTTATCTTTAGCACATCAATAATAAGTTGAGCAATATCATCCGGCGACATCATTCTTTCAGAAAATTTTTCCAACGCTTCATTAGGCCAAATGGGAGTTTTCGTAGCTCCGGGTAATATGTTCACAACACGAATATTATTTTCTCTTAGTTCTTCTCTCAGTACTTTTGTATAGGCCAGTAACCCTGCTTTAGAAGCAGCGTAAACCGAGCTTTTCTCGAACACCTTTATTGCGGCAACCGATAGGATATTAATTATTGTGCCTGTGTTACTTTTAATCATCGAGGGAAGAACCGCCTGAATAGCATAAATGGAGCCAAGTAAATTTGTTTTAATTATTTCATCAGTTTCAATTATAGTATTATTTGAAGCTTCGACAAACGACGTAACCCCGGCGTTGTTTACCAGACAGGTAATATTGCGAGATTCTTCTATTTTTTTTATACCGTCAAATACTTCCTTACTTTCGGAAACATCCAAAGGCGCAGTTACCAGTTGTTCAGAATAATTCTTTTTTAATTCGTTCAGTGAGGATTTTCTTCTCGAAGAAGCCGCAACATTAAAATCGTTTGCTATTAGTTTCTCCACCGTTGCTTTGCCGATTCCTGAACTGGCTCCAGTCACCCATACAATATCTTTCTTCTCTTGCATTAAATCCTCTTAGTAGCAATTAAGTCCAAAAATTCGGAGCGTGTCAAATTGTCATTTCTAAAATCACCGTGCATAGCGCTTGTAGTAGTTATTGAATTTTGCTTTTGCACTCCCCGCATCATCATGCACATGTGATAAGCTTCTACAACAACTCCTACGCCCGAAGGCTTAAGGTTCTTATTAAGCACATCGGCTATCTGCTGTGTCATTCGCTCCTGTACCTGAAGCCTGCGCGCAAATGCGTCGACTATACGCGGTATTTTACTTAGTCCGACAATTTTTCCTGCAGGCAGATAAGCAACATGTACTTTGCCGTAAAAGGGTATCATGTGATGCTCGCACATACTGTAAAAGTCGATATCTTTAACGATAACCATTTCATCGTATTTTTCTTCAAAAACAGCACCGTTTAATATTTCATCAATGTCCGACTTGTAGCCACCGGTTAAAAATTCATATGATTTAGCCACACGCTCTGGGGTACGCAACAACCCTTCACGTTTCGGGTCTTCGCCTATTTCTTCGAGAATTATGTTAACAAGGCCGGCAACTCTTTCTAGGTTCAAATGTCACTCTCCTCTATATTCAATGTAATTATTTTCCGTTTCGAAAAGCTTAACGGAAAATAATCTTCCTTCATCAATATTATCAACCAATTGATTCCAAATACCAACAGCAATATTTTCGGCGGTGGGATTAACGCCTTCCATGAAAGGAACATCAAAATTAAGGTGCTTATGATCAACTTTGCTTATAACATGCTCATGCAAAATTTTTTTAAGTTTTTTTAGGTCAATTAAGTATCCCGTTTTCGGATTAATTTCGCCGGCTACAACAACTTCCAAAATGTAGTTATGACCGTGCCCATGGTAGTTGTTGCATTTGTCAAAAATATCCTCATTCTCTTGATCAGTCAACTCGGGATTGTGCAAACGATGTGCCGCGCTGAATACTTCCCTGCGTGTAACGTATACCATCAAAACTCCTTAGATTTCGCTTAATACCTTTTGTACTTCATCAACGTGACCCCTTACTTTAACCTTTGGAAAAATCTTTACAATTCTCCCATCACCGTTTATAACGAAAGTTGTGCGAACTATTCCCATATACTTCTTACCGTACATGCTTTTCTCTTGCCATACACCATACTTTTCACAAACGTTACTATTTTCGTCGCTTAATAGTTTGAAGGGTAATTCGTACTTATCGGCAAATTTTCGATGCTGTTTAACGGGGTCTTTGCTGATACCGATTACTTCAGCGTTTAGTTTATTAAATTCGGGCTGAGCATCTCTAAAATCACATGCCTCCTGTGTACAGCCACTCGTCATATCTTTAGGATAAAAATACAGGACTAAATTCTTACCTGAAAAATCTTTTAGGGATACTTTATTTTCATCACCATCCGGCAGCGAAAACACCGGAGCTTTGTTGCCTTCTTTCACTTCAGCCATTATGTACTCCAATTAAAAAATTAAAAATAATTATTTCAGTAATAATTACATAAGACCAAGCAAAATGGTTCAGTTTTTAAAAAGAAAAATCCCCGCGTTTGCAGGGATTAATACTGAATCGGAATATTTTACAAACTTTTTAAAGTTTCCTTTACCGCGTCATAGTTTGGCTCATCACCTGGGTTATCAAGCACTTCTGCATACTTAATAATGCCGGACTTGTCGATTACAAAAGCCGACCTTTTAGCGACTCCATTATAATCGAGCTTACCGGGTACGAAAATATCGTGATACGCTTCGTATTTTTGACAAACTTCTTTATTAAAGTCGGTTAGTAAAGGAAAATTAAAGTTATGCTTATCAGCCCAAAGCTGTTGTGCAAAGTGGCTGTCAACGCTAACAGCAAGCACCTGAGCGTCCATTTCGTTGTATTGACTTAATCCGTCTCTAAATGAACACAGTTCCTTTTCACAGACAGACGAATTTACAAGCGGAAAAAACAGCAATACTACGTTACTTTTATCTTTGTAATCACTTAGTGATACCTGGTCCAGCGTATGACTTTTTAATGTAAAGTCGGGGGCTTTATCTCCTGCTTTTAGGGGCATTGTTTACCTCGTATTTTGTTAGTTTAATTTCCGTCCTATTTTCACTGTTACCTGGAATTCCAACTCACCATCGTCCATAACACGACCTCTTTCTTCCAAAACTTCAAACCAGCCAACACGTTTTTGTTCGTTTGCTTCTTTAACAACAGCTTTTATTGCTTCGCTGGAACTTATAGTTGAAACACCAACTCGTTCAATGATTTCAAAAGATTTTGACATAACATCTCCTTAGCTTTTAGTTTTGATCTTGGGGCATCGCTTTGAGCGGCAAAGTTAATCTTTTTATACTAAACAAAAAAGTAGCTATAGAATTCCTAAAATCAGGAATTAATTAATTTTTGAATAGGTTTTAATGTTTTGCTTTTATTTGTACTTTTGATCAACAGAAAAATTGAATGATTATGCAAGACAAAGCGCAAGCTCACGAAAAATTTAAGAAGTTCTTAAAACAAGGTAAACACAGGATAACTCCAGAACGTTTCGAGGTTCTCGATTTTGCAATAGAGTATAAAGGTCATTTTGCCGCTGATGAACTTTTTATCAAAATGAAGACGAACGATTCCAATGTATCGCGTGCCACTGTATACAACACGCTCGAATTATTGGCACAATGCGATCTTCTTGCAAAACGTCATTTCGGTGATAACAAAACTCACTATGAGTCCAGTTTTAACAGGAAAAATCACGGCCACCTGATCTGTACAAAGTGCGGCAAAATTCAGGAGTTTTCCAGCGGTAAGCTAAATCAGATTGTAGACGAAATTTCAAACCAGTTCTCATTCGAAAGCTCGGGATTTTCATTCAACATATTCGGTGTATGCGAGCAAGAGAACTGCCAAGACGAGAATTCAAAAGAAAGAAAATAACTATTTCAATGTCTAAGAAAAAGTACATCCCAAAATATCCTATGATTTGGCAGAAAGATGATTTTTACATTGAAATTTTCTGCTCAATTCCGAACATTGCTACAGGAATACTACTGACTACCGATAAAGCAAAATTTATTATTGATCCGGGCGACGGTATCTTAAGAGACCTGAATAAAAATATATCCAAAGAAGAGATGCTGGACATTTCCGATGTATTTATTAGCCACGGACATCATGATCATGTTGGTGGAGTTTGGTCGTTGCTAACTTATCTGAGTGTAGTTCAAAGAAAAAATCCGCTAAATATATTTTTTCCAAAAGGCTGCCGGGAAATTAAAAGCATACACAACGCTTTTCTTGAAGTTTATTCAAACGAACTTTCTTACAAAATAAATCTTATTGAAATAGATAAACGAAAAAGATTGCAGAGAAAATCAATTGTAATTCATCCATTCAAAGTAAACCACCGTGAGCTTAACGATGACGGCACAAGCAGCTATGTCCCTTCACTAGGATTCAAATTCACATACAACGGCAAATCGATCTGTTATGGTGGTGATACCGCCTATTGCGAAAGCTTAGTTAAGATGTCGAAAGGAGCGGACCTCGCAATTATTGAAGCAGGCGCTCTGGAAGAAGATGACGAGACACACATGACGATGGAACGGGCAGCAAAGATTGGTCAAACTGCCGAAGAGTATTTCCTTGTACATATACCGGAATAGCTATTCTTCAATATAAGACGGGTAACTGGCTGTAAATACAGTACCTTGATCTTTATCGGAACTAAAGGTTATTTGTCCCTTCAAATACCTTTCTGTTAACAGCTTAACACTATAAGTACCCAATCCCCTCCCGTTTCCTTTTGTGGAAAACGATCTCTGGAACAGTTGCATTTGAATATCCCGCGGTATGAACCCCGGATTTTCAACTTCAAACTCTACAAAATCTTTAACTGATTTACAATTCAGATGAATTTCATCACCTGGACGGCTAGCTTCTAAAGCATTTTTAAGCAGGTTTCCGAGAATTCTACGCAACACAGTCTTATCTGTTTTAATTATCCTGTCGTAAGCCCCTTTGCGCACCAGTATTTGTTTATCATGCGCTACTTCATGGTTTTCGTAAAGAAGTTTGAGTTCATCCAAAATTTCTCTTGTTGAAAACGGCTGAATCTCCAGCTCAAGTTCGTTATTTTCAGCAGCGCAAATTGTTCTCTGCGCCTTAATTTCATCTATAAGTTTTTCAGTTAGATTGTATGTTATGCCCAGAAATTCTTCAAGCTCATCCTCTTCAGCCATCTTCAACATTTCAATAAATCCTCTAATTCCACCTGCGGTGTTTAAAATATCGTGGAAAAAAATTCGTTCCAATGCTTTACGGCGTTTCTCGTTGCTAATGTCAGAAAAAGCAAATATTGTAAAATCATAATCGCTAATCTTTATTGGAGTTGCCCAGACAAGGAGATCAAGATCATCATTATTTTGACGGATAATTCGGCATTCTTTTACGCTTCTTTGACCTTTGTAGCTTTCAAACACCGCGTGTAGCGCTCCGCAATATTTACAGAATTCAGTTGTACCGCAGCCCCCGGTCGAATTAATTGCATGTAAACAGTTAACTGCTTCACCATGCCTTTTCCCGATGAAATCTTCCTGCTCTCCTTCAAAGTAATCCTGAAACGATGCATTCGAAAAAATAATTTCGCGATTTTTATTTATTACACAAACAAAGACCGGGATTGAATTTAGAAAATCAATAACGAGCGGCTGTTCCAGTAAAATCATTTTTTGAACCAACAGCTCAGCTGGATTTGAACGATCTGCAAAACCGTTATTCCTAACCTCGGGTTTATCAAAATTTTCCGATACTTTCATAATGCTTACCTTAAACATTTTCCGGCAATTATATAATCGAAAAAAAAGTTCTGTTTTTTAGTTTTGAATTTATTGCTCCTTTAAATATTTTTGATATTGTAATTGCCCCGTGGTGTAATGGTAACACAGATGACTCTGGATCATTCGTTGGGGGTTCGAATCCTCCCGGGGCAGCCAAAATATCCGAATCGAATTTACGGTTCGGATACTTTTTATTCTTTAATGAAACAGAGCCAGCAAAACTTCCCTGTTAATTTATTCCCACCCTTGTTTCATTAGAAGCGTCTGTGAGGCTTGGTAGGCTATGTAGCTAGTCTCTTCAAAAGATAACCAAGACTTTTTTCAATATTATCTACTATTTTCGAAAATGCTTTTTGATAATCTTTCATTAAAACGGAATCTGCATGGACGAAAACTTAAACAAAGAAAGCTGGAAATTTCCGAAAGAGTTTTGGCTTGCAAATGTAATGGAGCTCTGCGAGCGAGCAGCTTACTATGGCTTTTTCATTGTACTAACTTTATATCTAACAGATATTGTTGGATTTAATGACAAAGAAACCGGTGTTGTTGCTGGAGTTTTCTTTGCGCTTCTATATTTCTTCCCCCCTTTCGTTGGCGCAATTGGAGATAAAATCGGATTTAAAAACGGACTTATTGTAGCTTTCTCACTACTAACAATTGGCTATTTTTTCCTCGGAGTTTTTCACTCAAAGGTATTGGTAATTGTCTTTTTAGTTATAGTTCTAATCGGCGGCTCGTTTATTAAGCCGCTAATTACGGGTACAGTCGCTAAGACTTCATCCGAAGTTAACAAGGCGCGTGGATTCTCTCTTTTTTATTGGGTTGTAAACATCGGCGCTTTCACAGGTAAAACTGTTGTGCCTAGTATTCGCCAAGGAATCGGATTAGAATATGTCAACTTTTTCTCCGCCGCTATGTCTTTCCTAGCTTTGATACTTGCAATACTTATTTTCAAGCCCATTGATACAAGTCACGAGGGTAAAAAGTTTTCAGACGTTCTAAATGCGCTAAAAGCAATATTCACTACACCACGACTTATAATTTTGACACTTATAGTTGCAGGTTTCTGGATAATCCAGCATCAGTTATACGCTACAATGCCAAAGTATGTAATCCGTTTACTTGGCGAAGAAGCCAAACCCGAATGGCTCGCAAATGTAAACCCACTGGTTGTTGTAATATTTGTTGTCGGAATAACACAGCTATTCAAAAAGAAAAAGGCAGTAACTGCAATGCTAATAGGCATGGTGATTATGCCGATCTCCGGATTGGCAATGGCCTTCAGTCAATCGCTCGAAGCTATTACCGGGCCGGAAGTTTCTATACTAGGATGGTTTATTCTGCATCCATTAACCTTGATGATGATTATCGGTATAGGCATTCAAGGTTTGGCGGAGTGTTTTATATCACCACGGTTCCTTGAATATTTTGCTCTGCAGGCTCCGAAAGGAGAAGAAGGCGTTTACATGGGATTTAGTCATTTGCATTCGTTCTTCTAGGCTTTAGCGGGATTCATAATGTCGGGATTTTTGCTAGACGCATACTGCCCCGATCCAAACACTTTGCCTGCCGGGTTAACCGAACTACAGCGAGCTGCTTATTACACGGACGCACATCTTATCTGGTATTACTTTGTTACGATCGCCGCTGTTGCAGCAGTGGCTCTGCTAATCTTCAATATTGTTACTTCAAGAATTGATAATAAGAAAGAATTGGAGACATAGAATTAACTTTTAATAATGGGACCGAATCTTGGATTTGGTTTCGTTGTGCAATCAAGTTCTATCATCTTTTAACACAACCGGCTCGAATTTTGGTTTGCGTCCCATATTGTAGTCAAACCTAATTTTCATTCCCGGGGCAATATGAATTTCTTCCGGCTCGTAATGCAAAGCCGTAAGTGCGCAAGGTTCGTAACCAGTAATTGCAATACCCTTGGTAACTTCAATTAACGTAGAATATGCAATAACCATATTTTGACTTATTTCATTGGGAATAGTTTTTACTACGCCCTGCAGTATTTCAGAGCTGCCTCCAACAAGGTTCATTTCATCACGCGAATTTTTGCTCAGACTAAAGATTTCACCTAGTTCGATTCTTTTGCTTGATAACCTGTTTAAAAGGTCTTCGCGACTAATTTTAGGCGGTTCATAGGCCTTGATACTCATAAGCTCAGGCTTATCAAGAAGTAAAGCACTTATGCGAATGTTCCCGGGAATAAATGCTCCGTCATCTTTCAAAAATTTTGAAAGATTAAAAGTAATAGCAGTTTGTCCTTCCGACCTTAGTGCTGCCTGCATGCATTCGGCAATAATAATATCGTATTGAGTTTTATTTTCATTAGTAAATTGTGAAGCATCACACAAAAAATTATTGCTATAAAAACTTTGCAGGCTCAATTCTTTGATAACTGTTTTGAAAAAATTAAGCGACTCCTCATGGTATTCTATTGTATCAATTTTTAACTGATGCTCTTTATAGTTAGGTACTAGAGGAGTTAATATTGAACCGAATGGTCCGGTCCCTGCATACAATATTCGCAAAGGTTGACCAGGAGTTTTATCAAGTTTGGCGTCTATAGTTTTTTTTATGCCGCGTAAGAATTTTACGGTTCTAATATAATCGAAGATACAACTTCCAGCTACCTGGGGTGGAAGAGTATCACCAGACTGAAGAACTGTACTCTGTTTAACATGTGTGAATATTCTGCGCCGCGAGATTTTCGAGATACTTTCAAACAACATGTACATTTGATTACAAGCTGATTGTAGCATACCAAACGCCGAATTATTATCCAAGATAATTGATGTAAGGTATTTAAGATTATGAGTATTATCATTCATTTTATTTTGAATTGAATTAGGAATAAATAATTATCTGAGGAACATCTATAATATATTGAAGTGTTTATTTAGTTGAAAATTTTTCACTAATTGCTTCTAAGCTGTCAGCAAATATAGAAATGGAAAAAGAACGTCGGAAATAGTTAAGAAAAAATGCTTGCGAAAATATTAAAAAACGTATCAGCTATTAATTGAATCAAATACAAACCGATATTATCGAAAGATATTTCTAGTTTTATAAACTAGTAAAAGTTCAATCTTATCAAATAGATTAATTATTTCCGTGTTAGGTCTAAATCAAGATTTTGATCGAGTTTTCTCCAATAATTTGTATGATCATTTATGACAGTTTTAAATCGGTTTGTTAAGCTCTTCTGATCATTGTTATTATACTGATTTAAGAACAGACTAAATTGGTTGCCATGGTTTATTTCAAAAAAGAAGTATAGATCATTGATTGTCAATTGAAATCTATCCAAATCCGAACTTAATAAAGAAATATAGGACTGCAACCGTTGAACATAATTTTCATAGAATAAATCTTTGAGAAGCTTTCTCTGCTCAGGTTCATATACAATACTTTCGCGGCTTACATTATCTATAATTTGTTGAAGTAAAGAATTTGTTATTACTAAATTTTCTATCACAAGTCTAATGGTTTGGAGTAGTTTACCTCCCACTTTCCCAGCTGCGATTAATCTTAATGAATTTTCGAATGATTCTTCACTTACAGAATAATTCTCTTGTTTTATCTCTTCCAAAATCTTAATAACAACATTTAAGGAAACTATAGTTTGCGCTATACTACTTTTATCATAGTTTATTTTATACGCGCTTGCCGATACCGAAAATAAATTTTCAAATTCTTTCGACCCAAATGTTGCATTCCAAAAAAATTTATTAAGGTTAGCGAGTTTTGCAACAAGAATTGTCTTTAATTGTTGTTTCAATTCTTTATCCTCTAGATTGGTAAGACACTTTTTGGTGCGCGAAATAAATTCAACTTCGTACAGTAGCTGCTGACTAGGTAGCATTACTTTACCCATTGCATTGTTTCTGATCGCAATCAGTTCCTGCAAATTACACTTTTTGAATGTCAAGAAATCGGAAAGGTCTATGCGTTGTTCGTCAATTGGTATCCGAATGTATCTACGCTCAGGATAACTGATTAGTTGCGTTAATGAAGAGGACAATGAACCGGTTTTTATTCCGGCAAATCTTTGCAGGGCATTGTTATAGTCATCAAAAAGATTTTCGACCGGATGCTTAGACGAGCACCCTGCAAACATGACTAACGCAATAATCAGAGTAAAGTAAAGTCGATAAAGCTTCATCAAATTGTTTCAGAAGCAAAATATTTATCAACTTCATTAGCCGCAACTTGCCCGGAAATAAGTGAAGGCGGCACACCCGGCCCCGGCACAGTAAGCTGACCGGCGTTGAATAAGTTCTTAACTTTCTTTGATCGCAACTTTGGTTTTAGGAAAGCTGTTTGCATTAATGTGTTGGATAACCCGTATGCGTTACCTTTAAATGAATTGTAATCTTTCTCAAAATCTTTTACGCAATAAGTTCGTTTCACAATAATGTTATGTTTTATCGATTCACCGGTAATCTTTTCGAACTTATTAATCAATAGTTCGTAATATTTTTCACGTATTTCGTCAGTATCTTCAATACCGGGCGCAAGCGGCATCAGGAAGAATAAGTTCTCCATTCCTTCCGGCGCCGTTGTCGGATCAGTTTTAGATGTTGCGCACACATAGAACAACGGTTTTGAAGGCCATTTAGGGTCTTCATAAATTTCTTTGGCGTGGAGGTCAAAGTTTTCGTGAAAGAAAAGATTGTGGTGCAGAATAGACTGAATCCTTTTATTGACACCGAGATAAAACAACAAGCTCGATGGTGACATCTTTCTTGAGTTCCAGTAGCGTTTATCATAAGTTCTGTCGGCTTCTTCCAACAGCTTTTGGTCGGTATGCTCATAATCCGATGAAGCTATTATTGCATCGGCTGCGAACTTCCCGTTTGATGTAACTACCTCCTTTGAAATCCCGTTAACTGTTACAATTGATTTAACTTCGCTATCAAGTTGTATCTTAACACCTTTCTCAAGAGCAAGTGAAACCATTGCCTGAATTATCGAATTCATTCCGTTTTCAGGGTACCATGTCCCTAAAGCTAAGTCGGCATAATTCATTAAACTATACATAGCGGGAGTATCCTTTGGAGCAGCTCCCAGAAACAAAACAGGGAATTCAATTATTTTGAGAAGTCTTTCATTCTTAAAAAATTTACGAGCGTGTTTTGCAAGTGAGGCAAGCAATTGAATTTTATAACCCTCTTTAGCAATCCTTATATCAATATATTCTTTGATTGAATGGCTTGGTTTAAATACAAATTCGTTCATGCCGACTTCGTATTTAACTTTTGCTCGCTCAAGAAAATCTCTCAAACTTATTGCACTGCCCTTTTCATGTTGTTCGAAAAGTTTTTCAAGCTCTTCCATACCTGCTGGCATATCAGCATAATCATCAACACCAAAATAAACCCTGTACGAGGGATCAAGTCGCTCAAGCTTATAATAGTCGCTTACCTTTTTTCCAAAGCGATTAAAAAAGTTTTCGAATACATCCGGCATCCAGTACCAGCTTGGGCCCATATCGAATTTAAAACCATCCTTTTCCCATGTTCTGGCGCGTCCGCCGGGCTGAGTGTTTTTTTCCAAAATAGTAACATCATGCCCTTTATCAGCAGTGGTTATTGCAGCGGCTAATCCTGCGAATCCTGATCCGATCACTATTACTTTTTTATTCATTAATTTTCAGATATGAGTTTAAAGATGAATGCAACTTAACAATAATTTGAAAAATTACCATCCCCATGTTCCGGGCGGCCCTTTGAAAGGTCCAACTATTTCACTCGTTATCCAGCCGCCGTAAAAGTCGCCTTGTTGGGCTTGCACCGGTTCCCCATTTACATAACAGGCGGCAAATTTTCCGGGATAGAAAGCAATGTAATCTTCCATTTCTTTATACCTCTTATTGATATTAGGGTAAGTCCAAGCGACATTTTTGATCAGCTTACCGTCTATTTCCATGTCATAGTATTTAGCCTCTCCCTTCCACTCACAGCGAGTTGTGTAATTGTTTTCTTTGAGAAACTGCATGCTAACATTTTCAGGTGGAAAGTAATAAACGGGAGGATGCGAAGTCTCCAAAATTCTAAAGGGACGAATAGTATCGGCTATTGTATGTTTACCATGAAAAATTTTCAAATGTTTTGTTGCCTTTTCCATTTTTGGCGGACGTGGATAATCCCACACCGATTCTTCCCCTTCTTTTGATTTTACCTTTTTACTTTTGCCAAACATTGTAAACTCCAATAAATCGAAAGCCACACCTAGCTTTAACCAAGTGCGACTTTCATATATTATCTATTTTGTATATTCCTTCAAATATCCTTCAAATATAGTTCTATGCGATTCTTCGTCCGCAAGAAGGCTAATTACCATATCTTGTGTTACGT
>JANQLA010000139.1 GCA_028280855.1 Melioribacteraceae bacterium | reverse complement strand
GAGTTAGTTTTCCTTTCTCGAATTGGTATAAACCCGAATGTCCTCCTACCATTATATTATCTTTGTAAACGCATAAGGAAGTAAATAATCTAACCGCGGTTGATTGGTTTTCAATTTTATTTTGCTTGTAATTATAAAAAAGTAAGCCATTATTGCCCGCCGTTACAAGAACCGAATCGGATAATTTTATCACTCTCCGGAAGTATTGTTGGTATTTATAATCAAGTTCATAGAGTACCTTAATGCTGTCGTCGCTAATTTTCAAAAACGCTGTACCTGTAGCTAAAAATATATCATCGTTTTCCAGGAGTGTAATAGTATTGTATTTTGAATAATCTTTATGACGAAACCAGGCTATGTTGTCCGGGTCATTAATATCATCAATCCTTCCCAGACCTTCGTGCTGAATTAAAAACCAGGTTCTGTGTTTTGAGTCGATTATCATATCTATTACATGCGGCGGACCTCCGCTATTAGTTTTTTTAATTGGTACTTTAATAAATTTTTTATCGTTTACGAGGGTGATACCGTTTTTGTGACCAAGTATTATATTTCCGTTTTTAAATTGATCTATTGCCGTTACATCATCTTCCCATATTCCGTCTTTCTTATTGTAGGTTTTGAAAAGCTTTTTTGAAACTTTATTAATTCCAAGTTCGGAAGTAATCCAAATATTGTTAAAGGAATCTCTAAAAGAATAATTGCTTTTTACGGTTTTTAGATTGAAGACTTTTTCAAGACGATCAAACTTCTTGTCTTCTTTATTAAACAAATAGTGTGAATACCCGGTACCAATAGATAATTGATTATCCAAAATTTCATTTATATAAATATTGTCGCTACGGTTTTTTCTAATTGAAAAATTGTATTGAAGAAAATCGAGATTTCCGTTTTTATAAATGCCAATTGCATTATCCATTAAAATGTAAGTTTTATTTTCGGCTTCGTCGTGGTAAAATGCGTAAACGGGTTTTGATGTTATGGTTTGATAAGATGAAAAGGACAAGCTGCCGGAGTAAAACATTCCTTTATTTGTGCTAATAAAAATATTTTGACGAACAGCTTTTATACTTGTTATTTCCGAATCTCTAAACTCTTCGGGCAATTTGTTTTTATACCATTTCTCATCCTGATAGTAAAAAAAGATTCCTTTTGGAATGCCGAGAAATATTTTTCCATTTGAAACTGCGACAAATGGAAACTTATCAATTTCGTCCGGAGCATCAATACTCTCGAAAGTGTGCCCATCAAACTTTATGAGCTTTATCTTTTCTTCTTCAGTAGAATAAAACCAAAGATTATTAAATTCATCTCTAACAATCCGTGGGTTAGCAATATCGCTTATAGTTAAATCAAATAATTTACGAAATTGAATACCATCGTAGCCTATGAATTCTCTTTCAGTTAAAAAATAGAGCATTTTCCCGGGCAACTCAATACCATGAAAAACAGTCTGATTTGCAAGTTCACTTTTGGTCCTGTACTCCCTGACGATATATTCCTGTGCAAGTGATTCAGAACTAAGCAGGAGTAAGAAAATTGAAATCAGTTTTTTCATTTAAATTCTTCCGGGGATGAATTGCTTAGTCGTTACCTAATTATTCGATTGTTGAAATTATTCTTCCAAATTAGAAATTATTTATAAAGAGTTATTATTCAGCCAAATTGAAAACCACAAGGCTCATAATGAAGGTACAAAGTACGCGATGCAAAATTCTTATAAGATTTTTTTGTGCCCTTTGGGAGACCTTTGCGCACTTTGTGGTAAATAAAAAAGTAGCAACGCGGACAAACCATTTCGTCGTCAACAATACCATAAAGATCAGGGCTGAATAGTGACTATAAAGAAACGAAATTTTGTTTATAAATCAAAGAAGGCTAATTAAAAATATTGAAAGCTGCCATGAGTGTTTCATGACAGCTTAGAAAAGTTTTTGTTCACAGAAGAGTTGCTATACTTTTAACGAAGCAGAAGCATCTTGTTTATTTTACTGAATCTATTCGAACCGTCTGTAGCTTCAGCAGACATTTTGTAAATATAAACTCCGCTACTTAAGTTACTTGCATCAAAATTTAATTCGTGAGTACCAGCTGTTTTAATTTTATTTTCCAGTAGTTCAATTTGTTGTCCCAAAGTGTTATAAACAGCAATGTTTATCATGCTTTCTAAAGGGAGACTGTACCTTATCCTGGTTTCAGGGTTAAACGGATTCGGGTAGTTCTGTTCAAGGTTAAATTCTGAAGGAAGTCCTCCAGCTGACTGATTCTCCAGCACACTTGTTACATTAATATTTGCATCTGCTGTTGTTCCGTAGTATTCAAATGTACCGTCGGTATCAATTTGCTTAAGGCGATATTGCAGATTTCCCGATGGTGGATTCGCATCAATGAACTCATAGCTTTTAGGCGAGTTGCTGTTGCCGTGTCCCTTTACAAACCCTATGGTTTCCCATTCTGTGTTCAGAGTTCCGTTTTCTGACTGCTGCCTTTCTATCTCAAATCCATAATTATTTACTTCCGTTGCTGTTTGCCATGTAAGCTTTACCGTATTATTATTCAATAGAGCTTCAAATGAGGTAAGCTCAACGGGTAACTGGGCAGGGTTATAATTTACCGCCAATCCTCTGGCGTTTGACTGACCTGTAACAATATCCTCTACATTTGTGCCGTCTAAATTTGCTCTTGATATTTTGTCAGTTGAATTATCCGACCAATAAATTTTTCCTCCGGACGGGTCAACCGTGATACCATATGGGGATGTAAGTCCTGTAGTAATAACTTCCTCCACGACTGTACCGTCAAGATTAGCTCTATAAATTTTATCATCAATATTATCCACCCAGTACATTTTTCCGTTATCCGTGTCAAGCGCTATGTGTTGAGGGCTGGGAAGTCCGGTTAATACGTCTTCTGCGTTTGTCCCGTCTACATTTGCTCTTTGGATTTTATCAGTACTAAGATCCGTCCAATATACTTTACCCGCGGCTGCGTCCACGGCAACTCCAATCGGTGAAGTTAACCCAGTTGCCACATCCTCAACATTTGATCCATTAAAATTCGCTCTCTGTATTTTGTCTAAAACATTATCAGCCCAATACATCTTGCCGTTTATAATATCAAGAGAAATTCCCCGGGGATTATTTCCCGTGGAAGTATGAAGAGTCTCCCTAGACGTTCCGTCCAGGTTTGCTCTATAAATTCTATCATCAGTGCCGTCAGTCCAATACATTTTACCGCCAACATGATCTATCGCTATTGCTTCAAAAGCAGTAGTAGTTATTGCAACTAAATCTTCTTTGTTTGTTCCGTCAAGATTACTACGCTGAACTTTGTCCTCTACATTATCAACCCAATAAAGTTTTGTCGCGGGCTGAGCAAAATATTGAATTGAGAAAAAAAGTATTAGTATTAATATTATATAGAGTATTTCATTTATTTCCTCTTATTTTAACAGTTTTTTTAATCCTATCTCTGTTTCACACAGCCGGTTTAGTTAATAGGAGAGCAGCTAAACAATCTCAAGCATTCTTTGGATAGGCAGCCTTGCTCTTTCAGCTAATTCTTTAGGCACTTTTACTTCGAACCGGTCGTATTTAAGAGAGTTGTATAACTTCTCGATAGTTATCATTTTCATGTATTCGCAAACCGAATCTTCGCTGATGGGATAAAACGAGGCATCCGGTCTCATCTTTTTCATTCGGTGAAGTATACCAACCTCGGTAGCTATTACAAATTCATTTGCTTCAGATTCTTCCACATGCTTCATCATGCCTTTTGTGGAATATATATTTATGTTTCCGCAATCTTCATACATGGTTGACTTTAACATACATGACGTTGAGCAACCGCACTCGGGATGAATCAGGAAATCGGCATTGGGGTGTTCGTCATGTGCTTTGTCGAAGTTGATGTCGCCAATCTTTTCATGCACATGACATCCGCCCTGCCATATTTTTATATCACGCCCAGTCATTGCTTTAACATAGCTGCCGAGGAATCTATCGGGCAGGAATAATATTTCTTTTTCTTCCGGTATCGCTTCGACCACTTTAACTGCATTCGACGATGTGCAGCAGTAATCGGTAAGCGATTTAATTTCCGCTGTAGTATTCACGTATGAGACAACAACGGCGCCGGGATTCTCGGCTTTCCATTTTACGAGATCGTCATATTTAATACTATCGGCAAGAGAGCAGCCTGCTTCCAGATCAGGTATTAAAACTTTCTTATCCGGCGAAATTATTGACGCTGTTTCGGCCATGAAATGCACTCCGCAAAATACAATCGTATCGGCATCGGTTTTAGCGGCTACCTGCGATAGGCCAAGTGAATCACCGACAAAATCGGCTATATCCTGTATATCGCCAATTTCATAATTATGGGCGAGTATTACAGCGTTTTTTTCTTGTTTTAATCTTTTAATCTCCTCAATCATCTTTTCTTCGGTCATCTGTTGTATCTCTTCTTTCCGTCTTGTTTATATTCTGTTTGTAAAAATATGATTTTATTCAGTTATGTATAAGCTAATATCAAGCGCCCTTGCTGAATGAGTTAGCACGCCAACCGAAATATAATCCACTTCGCATTCTGCAACCTCCTTAACACGTTCAAGCGTCATATTACCGGATGCTTCAACAAATGCCTTATCACCGATCATCAAAACAGCTTCTTTCATCATTTCAATTGACATGTTGTCGAGCATTATTAAATCTGCTTTTGCTGAAATTGCTTCCCTTACTTCAGTAAGACTCGAGGTCTCAACTTCTATCTTATATTTATTACCAAGAGAGTTTCTTACTTTATCAACAGCATTAGCAATACCACCTGCAACTTTAATATGATTGTCTTTTATCATTACCATATCGTACAACCCGATGCGATGATTCGTACCTCCGCCAACATTCACCGCGTATTTATCCAGCAGCCGAAGTCCTGGCAGCGTTTTCCTGGTATCTAATATCTGCGTTTTGTAAGGTTTAATAATTTCCACAAATTTGTTGGTGGCAGTGGCAATCCCTGAAAGACGTTGAGCAAAGTTTAATGCAGTTCTTTCACCCGTCAATATTGCTCTGTGCGAGCCTTCTATCTCCGCAAGAACGTCACCGGCTTTAGCTTTATCGCCGTCTTCAAAGTTAGGCGACCATTTTACACTACTGCTTAATTTGAAGAAAACCGATTGCATTATATCCATTCCGGCTATTACACCTTCTTCTTTTGTTTTAACGAAGGCCGTAACCTGTTTCTCTTCGGGAACAATGTTGTCCGTAGTAATATCTCCAGGCCCAATGTCTTCTTTTAAAGCGCGATTAACGATTTCATCAACATAAAACATGTTGAAATCATAACCGGTTATTGCTCTATCATTTTTATAGCTCATCGTATTCAATAAATTTCTGCTACTAAAAACTCTGTTAAACTTATAGTTGTATCATCATGCAACTTTTCATCTATTGCCGGATAATCATCCCTAATGTGACCTCCACGGCTTTCTTTTCTCGATAAAGCGGATTTAACTATTAGTCTCGATACCAACAATAAACTATTAAGACGCATAGTATAGTATTCATTATGAACAGGTGTAAACTCTTTCTCCAGCTCATCAAATCTTTCAAGCGCAGCCAACAAATTATTTTTGTTTCGCACTAATCCGACTTGCCGTGTAAGAACTTCGGCGATTTTATTCTTTAAATAAAGATACTTTTCTTCTTTACTATCATCAGCAAAGTAACCAGGAGTAATATCAGGTTCTATATCCGAATTAAGTATATCTTGTTGTAAACTTTTGTCAATACAACGTTTTGCAAACACAAGACATTCCAATAGTGAATTACTCGCAAGCCGGTTAGCTCCATGAACGCCTGTGCAAGCTACTTCACCTGAGGCATATAAACCTTCAACATTTGTTTCACCAAACAGTCCGGTTTTAATTCCGCCAATCATGTAATGTGCAGCAGGCGAAACCGGAACCAGGTCTTTTGTAATATCAATGCCATACTTTAAAACCTCTGTATAGATTGTGCCGAACCTTGATTTAATTTTATCAGGATTAAGGTGGTCAAGTTTCAGAAACACCTTATTATCTTTCACTCGGTATTGCTTATGCATCTCGAAAGCAACAACATTACGCGGGGCTAATTCAGCAAGCGGATGCACATCCTGCATAAATCGTAGCCCACGGTTATTAACCAAATGAGCGCCTTCACCGCGAACTGCTTCGCTTATCAAAAATGTCTCGCCGGTTTCGGTAACGAGTGACGACGGATGGAACTGTATAAATTCCATGTTGGTAATCTCGGCGCCTGCATTAAAGGCAAGCGAAATTCCATCGCCGGTTGAAGAGTGCGGGTTTGTAGTGCGCGAAAACATCCCGGATGCGCCGCCGGTTGCAATTACCACAGCTGGCGCAATAAAAGATTGCGAAGCAGATTTATCCCAGTGGTAACAGAGCGTGCCGACACATCTTCCTTCATTAAGCAATAGTTCGAATACCAAGGTATTTTCGTAAACCGATATATTGTTAGCTTTCTTCACTTGTTGGATAAAGAACTTTACAAGCTCTCGTCCTGTTGCATCGCCTCCTGCATGCAGCACACGCCTCTTTGAATGGTTACCCTCAAGCCCCAATGCAATCTGATTGTTCTCTTTGTCAAAAAGCATTCCCATCCCGATCAGATCGCGGATTCTGTCTACACCTTCTTCAACAAGAATTTTTGCAGCATCTTTACGACATAAACCAACGCCTGCTTTTAGAGTATCTTCTAAGTGAAGCTGTGGTGAGTCGTCTTCCCCTATAGCAGCCGCTATGCCGCCTTGGGCCCAATAAGTGCTGCTTACATCAAGTGTTGATTTGGTGAGAAGATTTACTTTTCCGAATTTTGATGCATACAAAGCCGCGCTTAACCCGGCTAATCCGCTTCCAATAATAATAAAATCCGATACCTGAGCCGACATTTTCCCGTGATTAAATCAATTTGTTGCTTCGGTTAAGTTATAAATTTTAATCTGCCATTAAAAGGCAAATCGATTGGAATGATTCATAGGATTCCGTAACAATGAAATTTTATTCATTAGCCAGCAAATACAACAGCCCAATAATAAGTTTGCAGTTACTCAGGTAATAGTCATAGTTATTGTATCAAATCACTTTAATCGGACGGGTCTGAATTTGTTGTAGGGATGCTTACTACTACTAAAATTTGCTTCTTCAATTTGTTCATTTAGGATTATCTTTTTGAATTTTATCCGCGGCTCGGGCTTTAATTTTTCCCCCAATTTGAGCAAGTTCAATCAATTCCTGCTCATCGGCTTTAATGGCTTCAGTCTTCTTTCTTTTTGCATCAAACTTTTCATAAACAATTCTAACTTTTTCTTCCATTAGCTTATTGCTTATACTCCCCCTGTGTTCGAGTACACTTTTATCATTTAATTCAATAATTTTATCAACATTTTCCCTCCAGAAATCAATTGTAAGATCTTGTCTGTTTTTAGCTCTTAATTCAGCAGTCTCAAGAAACACAACCACAAAGCGGTTGAGGTTGTCAATCTCATTTTCAGTTAAGTAATTTTTTGCAATAAAGATATCCTGTTTTCTCACTATTCCGCCTTTCCACGAAGAGAGAGCCATATTGGGTTTATTTTCATTAGCACGACTTACTATAATTTCTGCTGCAGTATTACCTGTAATTGCATATAGAAGCTTATTTTGAGTTTCAGCAAAAAACATCTGCGTGGCCTTATCAGTAGAATCGTAATCGCTGCTGAGGGAAAATAGTTCTCTCACTTTTTGGTAAAATCTTTTTTCGGAAGCACGAATATCTCTAATTCTTTCAAGCAATTCATCAAAATAGTCCGGTCGCCCGTCAGGATTCTTAAGCCTTTCGTCGTCCATTACAAATCCCTTAATTACATATTCCTTTAAATTGCTGTTCGCCCACTGCCTGAATTGTGTACCTCGCTTACTACGGACTCGGAATCCAATGGCCAAAATCATATCAAGTGAATAAAATAACACATTGTATTTTTTGCCGTCAGAAGCAGTTGTTAAGTATTCCTTAACAACTGAGTTTTCAGCTAACTCCTTTTCTTCAAAGATTTTAGATATATGCATGCTTATGTTCGGCTTAGAGGTGGCAAAAAGTTCTGCAATCTGGTTTTGGTTCATCCAAACATTCCCATCTTTGGCTAGTAATGAAACTGATGCTTTCCCATCATCGGTATTGTAAATAATAATTTCTTTTTTACTTTCCATTTGGTAAACCATTTGTATAAAGATTCAATATCAATATGAATATTTGTTGCATTATAAAGTTAATTTAAGATTTAGATGGCAAAATCAAAATAAGAATAATTGTATTTTCAGATTGATTATGAAAGTTACAAACTCTTTAACAGGTTGTCTTTTTTATAATTGATAGGAAGCTATTTTTATTCATTTGTTAGTAAATACAACAACCCAATAATAAGTTTGCAGTTGCTCAGGTAATAATCCCAGTTGAAGTTTTCGATTGTATCGAATGATGTATGCCAGTCGGGATTAAAATCATTATCAGGGTGCCTGCTGCTATTGTAATACTTTTCAATAAAACCGGTTGTGTTATAACAGGCTTTTGCGAAGGACCGGTCGTCGGAGCGAGTGTAAGTTTTGCGATAGTGGATATCCAGTTTAAGATCAAATTCGTGGTTGATGCTGGTAAGTAATTCACTGATGTCAAAATCGCTGTCGTGGTTCGTTCGGTTTACAATAACATCTCCGTCATCGTTACTATCGTAAGCTATCATATCGACGTTTATAACTTCGTTAAGAAACAGGTCGTTATCCAAGGCATAGTCAACAAAATATTCGCTGCCCATTGGTGATGGGGCCTCTTCTTCGTCCCAAAAAGCGAATAGAATGGAGTAGTCGGTTTGCAAATCTGCGAAGAGTCGAGCTGCTTCCAGAACGCATACTGTTCCGCTGGCGTTATCATCTGCGCCGGGCGCTCTGCCGTAGTCGGGAACTGAATCATAATGTGCGCCGATTAGAATGTACTCATCAGGGTATTTTTCGCCTTTCTTTTCGGCTATAATATTAACGCAATCCCAAAACGGGTTTCTTTTTTCTACCTTGTAGCCGTAACTTTTTAATTGACGAGTTAGATAATGTTCGGCAATTTCATTGCCTTTACGCTCGGCGTGCCGGGATTTAATTACCACGGAATCGCCTAGGTAATAAACTTTTCGTTCACCTGTTAGTTTTAGTAAATGATCCACCAAAGAATCCGGGTCTAGTGAATTAATTATTGGTGCGAGTTGTTGGAATTGTCGTTCGGTAAAAGTATTGCAGCTGCAGTCAGTGCATGAATTTATGAACAATAATAAAGCCGCTATTTTTAGCAAAACTTTTCTCCCCCATATATACGGGATGTTAGACGTACAATATTTTGAAATGATTTGAGGGTGCCGAATTTTGCCTTGTTAAAGGGCAGTAAGGGTGTCTCAAAAATATGTTAACTGCTATACGGATTAGCTGGTAGTATCTAATAAGTAATTAAAGGGATAGAAGTTTTTCTATCCCTCATAACAATTATTATGCAATTGTTGAAATCTCATCAAACAATTTGAATATAATATCAATTCCTTGTAGTTCCTTTAGTGAAGAACCGCCGAAATATTCTTTCATTGCATTATGAAAATCCTCGCGGTCAATTACGCACTTAGTATATTGCTGAATATGCTCAATTCCTAAAACCACTAAAAATTTGCAGAAATAATCTAAATGCAGGCGAAGTTCTTTTTTCGGGTCCTTATCTGAATCTTTAATTTTGCAGACTTTTTGAATATTTTCCAGATGCTGTTTGTTTTTCTCTTTATATAAGTCAAATTCTATCAAATCAGCCATACCATCAGCAGTAACTTTAATACTTGCTTCAGTTGGAAGTTCGCCTTTTACTTTTACTTCACCATTCCACCTAACATATTTATGACCGCTATCAAGTGCGGTTTGAGATTTGTTAATTGTCCAATTAACAGTAGTTTGAACAATTTTACCGAATTCGCTGTCATCTCCTCCAATTACACTTTTGTAAATATCATGCAGGTTTTGAAGACATGGTGCGTTTATTAAATTTTTGTACCATGAACATAAAGTCCAGGCGTGCGGAACTACATCATAAATATTATACAACGAACTGACCGCAATATCCCCGTTCTGTACACCATCCCTGAAGGTTTCATCACCCGGAGTTGGTCCGGCAAAAATATAGGAATTTATTTTGGGAGTTATATGCGCAGGGCACCAAACGCTTTTATTGTCAAGTAAAGCTTTTGCAAGTGAGGGGGATAATGCTCCTCCCAAACTATGACCCGTAACGGTTACTGTAATATTATCTATTTTTTTAAAGTCATCTGATGATAAATAATCCAATAAATATTCAGACAAAGTTTCGCCTCCACTAATTTTGTCCTTTAACAGCCAAGTATTTTTTATGCCCTGTGCGGTTCCTTTGGAAACATATCCTGCGGTAGCGCTTCCTGTATTATTAGGCCCGTTGATAACGATATCTTTGTTCCACGGTACAAGAGTTTCTGTTTCAAGGTCTTCAACAAACCAATCATAAGAACAGACAAAATTTGTTCCTGCAACGCCAATTACTATTTGTGTTTTGTCATCGGCAAGAGAGAAAACAACAGTTGTATTTCTTGCCCACCTTGTTTCTTTTTGTTCGGTGACACCTGGCAGCAGTATCCATGGTTCGCGCAGGCATTCCCAGTTTCCTATTTGGCTTGAAATCCTTGTGTCTTTGAGAGCATTACTTATACTTTTAAAGCATTTTTGTTCCGCATCTTCCTGCGAAGTAAGTGGTTTGCCGGATTCGGCATCGGCAATAAACGCCAAACCTAGCATGGTTTTCCAATTTGGATCCGGAATAAAATCCGGATTATTTATATTGTTCATTAAATAACTCCTTTCAACTTTTTTAATAGTTTGTTTATGAACCAAGTGAGGATATAATTACAATGTATATTATTTTAAATCAGTAGCGGTGCGCAACCTTAACACACCGCCATTTGATTCAATCACACACATTCTGAAAAGTCAGCATAAATTTCCCACTAAAATTATTTCCCATTTGGGAAAGCGTTGCCAATGCACATTCCCTGCTGGTAATGCACGTTAGGCTGACAAGTAAATTGAATGTTACTAGCTCTTTCAAATACCATTACAAAATCTGACCCGCCGAATTGGAAGTACCCAAGTTCTTCACCTTTACGAATTGTTACACCTTCATCGGCGGTAAGCACAACGGATGAAACTTGTGCCATACCCATTGGTAAACAAGCCACCAAGCCAATCGGCGAATCAATCACGACAAGACCGCGTGTCTGCTGAAACTGGTAACCGGTTCCGTCGAGAGCATCCAAAACGTTAACTGTTTTTCCATCGACAATTGCTTTCTTTGTAGTTACGTCAAGATATGCCAGTCCCTTTATAATTCGTGCCTCAATAATTTCTCCGGCTACGGGGCTATGCCATCTGTGATAATCATAAGTGTTCAAAAAGCCGTGTGCGAAAACTCCGCCTTTGAACCTATCCGCATAGTCGCTGTCCTTAAGCAGTTCGTTTATGCTCCATTGAATACCTTTTATGTTCAGAGGTTTCTGCACATATATTTCATTTAGCTGGCTAATCTGCCACCAGCCGACAAATGTAAAATCAGCAGGTGAAACGATAATGCCGTCATCATCGATAGCAGCGATAGGTCTCATACCGGGTTTATAATGGCGGGCGAAAAATTGGTTGAATGTCCGGTACGCTCTGTAGTCTTCTTCAGGGTTTGCAACATAGCTTGCGGGCGGGGGCATGTATTCATCCCAGTTGAATACGGGATCGTCCTTAAATGTTTTGATATGTTTTGCCGAGTCCTCGGTATCGAGGTAATTGCCCCACGCTTTTGCAAATTTTACTATCCATTTGGAAAGCGGTTTAAGATTATCTGGATTAACGTCAGGCGAAATTCTGTCCTGCAATTCTTTTACCGGCTCCTGGTCCAGGATAAAGTAAAACTCTACGATTTTTTGATAAACCATCCTGGAATCACCTTGCTGTAAGGGCGCCCATTCCAAAAGGTTGTTCATCCAGTATAGGTACCCGTTGTAATCTTCCCACTGGTAAAGCTCGGGAAAATTATAAATATCTTTTGATTTGGCAATTTTGATTGAATCGTTAAACCTGTCTTTCCACCCGTTGTCAAGGATTAGCCGCTCAAGTTCGAGAACTATTTCGTCAAGTTGATCTTTCATTGAAACCTCCCATGATTAATTAACTCATATTAAAGACTATCCTATAGTACTAACAACAATTTTCGATTTTTAATTTTTAGTATATCATTCTCAAAGATTTGAAAAGGTACTGGATTGCTTTGGAATGCCTTTTAAGACGAGATGAAATTAAAGGTTTACTTTGATATTATCAATGTCAATTAATATTAATTTATTATTAAGGAAATGATTTCTTTAATACCTTTGTGAGATTGGCTATTACGTATGGTTAAGCCAGTTTTGTAAAATGCTTTTTAAAGGGTTTTACAGGTGGCCTTCGGTGAAAAATTCATTTGTAATGAATTTCTGTGGTTTTAAAGAATGTTTATAGCAGTAGAAAAATAGAGGAACTGCTTAAAGAGAATGTCCATATGATGTGGCTAAGCCGAATGAACCAACCAGACCATCCATCA
>JANQLA010000138.1 GCA_028280855.1 Melioribacteraceae bacterium | reverse complement strand
ATTTTCATGTAGTCCATACACATTTTATGAAACCTTACATTGTTGCAGGATTAGCCAATTTTTTTTTAAAGAAAAAATTAATTTACAATTACCATGGTTTATTTATTGATAATCATTTTTATTCAGCGGCGGAAAAAAAGATTTTGCAAAATTGCCATTCATTTCTCTGTAAACTAAAGCTTGTTGACTTAGCAATAGCGCCTTCCGTAGCATCCAGAAATAAGCTTCTAACGGAAACTAAACTTTTTCCGGAATTGAAGTTTTATTATAACGGTGGGGAAATTAATTATGAAAATGATTTGGATAATAACATACTTAACAAAATTAATGAAGATAAGAGATTTAAGATTGTGTTTGCGGGCAGGTTAACTCAGCAGAAAAGAGTTGACATAGCATTAAATATTGTTAAAAAACTGGTAAATGCCGGAGAAAATTTAGAATACTATATTTTCGGTGATGGTGAGCTTAAACATCAACTCGAAAAACAAGTTTGCGAATTGAATATTGCTCCTTATATAAAATTTATGGGAAGTGTTGAAAGTCCATCTAAATATTTTGGCAGTTTCGATTTATTTTTACTCACTTCAGATTTTGAAGGGCTTCCACTAGTTATGTGGGAGGCTATGTCTAAAGCGTTACCTATCCTATCCTCTAATGTTGAAGGATGCGGAGAAATAATCGAGTTAACTCATTGCGGGGTAATATTCGATAATAAGGATATAGATGCAGCAGTAAGCAAATTAAAATATTTTATTGATAACCCTGAGGAAAGAAAAGTAATAGGGGAAAGGGGATACAAAGCTGTTAAAAATAGTTACAATAGTTCTATGTTCGGGAAATGGATGCAAAAAACTTATCTTGAATTGGTTAATGCAATATGATTTTTGATTTAGTCGA
Source organism: Melioribacteraceae bacterium (assembly GCA_028280855.1). GTDB lineage: Bacteria > Bacteroidota > Ignavibacteria > Ignavibacteriales > Melioribacteraceae > PGYT01. The sequence continues at coordinate 7,248 of JANQLA010000138.1, read as the reverse complement.
AATTTCGAAATTAAAAAGTAACTTTTCCTGTAAGCGAAAAAGTGTAGTACTGTACGCGGATTTTAATGTTATCAACATTTTATTTAAACAAAGACTACAAGTCCCTTGCAGTGTTAATTTATACTATGATTCCTTGTTAATGACCACTGCTTTAAAGACGCTTGGCTATAAAAACGTTACTAAACAAGTAAGCACCGACATTCAATATAACTTGCTAACTAGAAGTAATATCGATAGTAAAAGAGTTTTTTTCTTTGGTGATAGCAAAGGGACATTATCGAAACTTAAAAAGGTAATGAAAATCACTCATCCAAACTTGGAAATTGTAGGATTTGTTGATGGTTACGATTATAATTCTAATGAAGTAATTAAATCAGTCAACCGGTCCAAACCTGATATCCTTTTTATAGGGTTGGGCGCGTCGAGGCAGGAAAAGTGGATCATAGAGAATTACACTAAAATTGAAGCTGGCTTAATTTTATCAGTCGGTGGTTGGTTTAAATATTTGGCTGGAGAAAAAAAAAGAGCACCAAAATTTCTTAGACAAATAAACCTTGAATGGCTTCATAAACTCGTAACTGATTTTCCGAGAATTTGGGAAAGATATTTTATTGGTGCACCCGCTTTTCTGTATAGGGTGTTTGTATCTAAAGAGATAGAATTGAAATTAAATGAATGATGCAAAGCCTCTTTTAACGGTATTAATGACTGTACGTAATGGAATGCCCTTTCTCAAAGAGGCGGTTCAATCCATCCTCAATCAAACATATGATGATTTTGTTTTCTTGATTATTGACAATGCCTCGGATGATGGTACAGGTGATTATCTTAACTCGCTGAATGATAGTAGAATAAAAACATTATTCTATGAAGAAATCGGAATTGTCGAATCACTTAATTTTGGAACAGCAAAAATTGATACAAAATATACTGCAGTTATGGATGCCGATGACATAAGTCACCCTAAAAGGTTAGAAAGAGAGTTAAGTTTTCTTGAGCGGATGCCTAATATTGGCTTAGTTGGTACTTCAGTTGAATACTTCCTTAATACGGATGGAAGAAAGTGGAAAGTAAAATTACCCGCCGAAAATAGTTCTATAGTGCAGGCATTACTAAAGAATAAATATGTAATCAGTCACCCGACAGTTATGTTTAGAACCGATTTAATGAAAAAAATCGGTGGCTATCAAAAATCAGCCTATCCTGTGCCTGATTTGGATATGTTTCTAAGAATGCACAGAGTAACGGAATTCGCAAATTTGTCCGATATTTTTTGTCGATACAGGGTGCATAATAAAAGCTATACATCTGAAAATTTAATAGGTATAGCTGTAAATAGTAGGAAACTTGTAAAAGAGTTTATTGGAGGAAAAAAACAAAAGCCTTACGTAACTAGATTGGGGGATTATTTAAGTTACTTATCACTTCTTTTTTACAAAAAGGGTTTATATAAATATCTTGATAATTCAAAAATTATTTGGTTACTTTTTATTTCTGTTTCGGGCTTTATGAATCCCTCAAAAGCTTTTTTTCACTTATTAAAGAAAATGATAGTGAAATGAAAATTATAAATAGAATTTACCTAATGTTACTTTTTGCTTGTCTGATTAATTCGGCATTGTTGTCTCAAGCAGTTGTCGAAAATAATAAAATATTGCTTTTGGTCAATTCTAACAAAGCCGAAACAAAAGATTCAAAAAAAGACAGATTTGCAGTTAGAGATTATGTGGAATATACAGACCCTTCGGCTCCTGGAGAATTCAAGCTCCCAACAAGAAACATAATTGTTGCTATACCACCCCTTTCAAAGCCAAATTTGAAAGTATTAGACTATGACCTCAGGATTGAAAACTCGTTGATTCCGGAGGTTAATCCTGAAGTTAAAAAAATAGATGATTCCACTTTAGTTTATGAACCGGTCAAAATTCAATACGACAAACTTAACAAAGGAAAAGCCCAACTAGCAGAAATAATGGATTACTTCTGGTTTAGGGATTTCTATTGTGCACATATAAAGGTAAATACGCACCAATTTGATGCTAATCGGAATTTTTTGCTTGTTTATGATAATATTCAACTCACCTTGGAACTTCCCGACAACTATAATATTTCTTCCGAATCTTCTTTGCAAATTAAATCTAAGTTTGATAAAGAAATTGAAAGAATAATCTTTAACCCCGGCATAGCTGAACAATTCAGAAGCTCTCATAAGTTTTTACAATCAGACACAACGGGAAGCTGGATTAATTATAATCAAAACTACTTGAAAATAGGAACTGTTGAAGACGGTATTTATAGAATTGAAAAATCCGATTTTGACAACTATGGAATAAATACATCTATAATTGATCCGAGAACAATTCAAATGTTTGAATCGGGAAAAGAGCAAAAAATTTATATACAAGGTGAGGATGATGGTTCTTTTGACGACGTTGATTATATTGAGTTTTACGGAAGCAAGAACTATTCTAAGAAATCTCACCGGATAATAAATGCCGATCATGAAGACTACAATACTTTTTTAAACAAATATACAGACACAACCTTTTACTTTCTGACCTGGGGAGGAACGATAGGGGACCGGATTGAAACTGATACAGAGCCAATAAGCAGCGTGCAAACGGAAATGGATTATTACACTCAATTACTTCATTTTGAAGAAAATAAGATGTTTCAGTATTTGAATTCGGATAATATTCATAATGAGACTTCCAACTGGAACAAAAATAAAACAGCTTACTGGGCCTTTATTTTCACAGGAAGCAGAAATTTTAATATTGATCTTGAAGATGTTTATCCCGACAAAAGTGCAAAAGTTTATTTTAAATTATCCAGCGCCGGTTCTAATATTACTTCAAATGCGCATCAGATAGTTCTCAAAGTAAACAATACCAAAATAGATTCTCAAAGTGTCGATCGTTACAAACAAGTTCTGCTTGAGGGTACAATTAATTCGAATAACTTACTTGATGGTAGCAATACAATAACTTTTACAAATCATGATAATGGAACGCTTCCGAATTTTTTCGGATACGATTGGTACGAGATTGAATACCCGAGAAAACTAAACCTTATAGATGATAAATTATTATTGAAAATCCCCAAAGAATTTAACAACCGGGTGGTTGAGTTCGTTATAGAAAATGCCTTTTCTGATTTCTATACGATATTAAAGATTAGTGAATATGGCAAAAGGATTACAAACTATAATGTAACAAGTGGAGTTTTAACCTTCAGGGATACTGTGAAAAGCAATGGCTATTATGCTATTCATACTACATCAAATATGTTAAAACCGGCTTTTATTTCTTACAAACCTTTTACGAATATCAGAGAACAGACCACTCAGACTGATTATATAGCAGTAACTCACAAAATTTTTGAAGCTAGAATACAAGAATATATTGATCAAATAACCAATACATACGGTTTGACTACAAAGTATATTTTTGTTAATGATATATTTGATGAGTTTGGGTTTGGTTACCCAACTGCAGAATCAATCAAAGAATATGTCAAATATGCAATGGATAATTTTCCCTTTCCGTCTCCTTCATATTTAAGTTTAATTGGTGATGCAACTTATGATTACAAGGGTTATATTACCGAGCATCTTGGGGTTAAATTGAGTACAAATCTTGTCCCTGCATTCGGGTACCCTGTTAGCGATAACTGGTATGCCGTTCTAAATGATAATGGACCTCTGCTTCCACAATTGAAAGTAGGAAGAATACCTGCACGAACGGTTCAAGAATTAGATTATTATTCCAATAAAATTAATCACAATGCTACTCGCGAGTTTGATGAATTAAATAAGCGTTACCTACTGTTCTCGGGAGGTGTTGTAAGTAATCCATCTGAGCTGCGTCAATTAAAAGGAGCTAATGATGCTGTTATAACAAATATAATATCGCCCAAACCTCTTGCAGCTAATTATACGCATTTTTACAAAACTACCGATCCACAGTCCGATTTTGGTCCCTATTCGCCGGAAGAAATTCAAGGCGCAATAGATAGGGGAGGGGTCTTTATATCTTACGTCGGCCACAGCGGTACGGCTACATGGGATAACAGTATTAACGAAGTAACTCAGCTAAAAAGTATATACGACGGGAATCCCTTGATTAGCGATTTCGGATGCTCGACAAATAAGTACGCTGAGCCTGATATTATTTGCTTTGGCGAGAGGTTTTTATTTGATCCAAACGGCCAGGCTATCGGGTATGTTGGAAATTCATCGCTTGGTTTTGTTAACACTGCTGTCAACGCTCCCAAATTGTTTTACGAGTCCTTTGTATCTGATAGTCTAAATGAAGTCGGTGCTGCACACATTTTCGCAAAAACGAAATTATTTGAAATGTTTGGGAACTCGGGTACTTTTAAAACTTTTTCTCTTTCAAATGTAATTCTTGGTGATCCTTCGGTACGAATCAATATTCCGGGTAAACCAAATTTAAAGATTAGTTCGGCTGATATTAGTTTTAATGAAACTGAATTAACCGACGACAAGGATTCAATATTAGCGAAAGTTATTTTCAGGAATTTTGGTATAGCCAACAATGATGAATACACGATTAAGATTAGTCATTTTCATGAAGACGAAGAGAAAGAAAAAATTTCAGTAGTCAGGCAACTTCCAAGTTTTACTGATTCAGTTTCAGTTTGGTTGAAGATAAAATCGTTAGCCGGAATTCATAAAATTAATATTACTTTGGACGAGCAGAATGTGATTGAGGAAATTTACGAAGAGGATAATATGTTGGAGTATAAATTCAATATATTATCTAAATCGGTAAAAGATTTATTTCATTATAATGTCGAAAATACTGCAGCTAAAGAGATTTTCCTTCTTAATCCTACTCAATTTAATGACTCCGAAATTAATATTAGTTATGAGATTGCACCCAATCCTGACTTTGAATCACCTATTACCGGAAGTGCAATTTCAGATTCAGTTTACAGCTATATTGATATAACCAACTTGGAGCTGAATAAAAGATATTGGACAAGATATAGAACTGAAGGAAACGAGTTTGGCACAGTTAAGTCAATTTATGCTTCGAAAGAGTTTAACTATTTGTTAAATGATTCCATTTCATTTGTAAACCAGGAAATGAATGATTTATCATATATGAACAATACCCTGAGTATAATATCGGACTCTGTTACAATATCAGTTCTTTCCGCCGGATTTTATGCAGGAGCAACTTGTGTAATCTCTAAAGACGGTATAAACCTGCTTGATAATTCTTTCTTTGCCGGCATGGGCATAGTAGTTTTCGATCCAGTGACAATGAATGTTGATACGTCAGCTTGGTTCCAGTTGTTTGCTAATAGACCTAATGCGGAAGCTCTGGCTAGTATGATTAATGAAATACCGGAAGGTAAAATTGTAGTTATGGGCGCTGCCGATGACGCTCAGCATAGACTGATTGCGGAGCTTAGAGCGGCAATTAAAACTCTCGGCAGTACAAAAATTGATTCACTTGTGTTCAGAGGTTCCTGGGCTATTATTGGGCAAAAGGGCGCTGCTCCTGGTAGTGTCGGTATAATCGAAAGTGTTGAGGCTCCATTTGACGGCTCAATATTATTAAGCGAAAAGTATGAAGCACAATTAAACAACGGTACACTATCAACCAATCGAATTGGCCCAGCTTTTGAGTGGGATTCATTATTTATAGATTATGAAACGCCTGAACAAACCTCCATTGAATTATCGGCATATGGCATAACCAAATCAAATACTAAGCAGTTATTATGGGATTCCACGTTCAATCAAAATTCGATTAATCTGAGTTCAATAAGTTCTACTCAATACCCTTATTTGAAATTTAATCTTCATTTAAATGGAACTGAGACAGGTCTCTCACCTAGTATTTCTAAATTTGGCATTAACTACAAATCCCCCCCCGAACTTGCCATAAACTACCAGGTAGTCTCCACCGGACAAGACACCATCACCCAGGGCGACACAACATCCGTCGACTTCTTGGTCTACAACGTCGGCAAAACTCCCGCGGATAGTTTCATAGTAACGGTTGATCTGCTAAAGCCTGATAACACAACTAAACGCCTCGATCAATTCATCGTGGAACGCATCGACTCGATGGGGCGCCAGCGTTTCAACGTAAGCTATCCCTCCAAATTCGACGATGGCTGGGGTAATATGGCATTTGCAATTAATGTTGACACGAAAGAAAAAATATTTGAACTGTACGAAGACAATAACTATTTCTCCTTCCCGTTCTACGTTAAGGAGGATACTACTGTTGTATTAGTATCAGAAGCATCTATTGCAGTTACGTTCGACGGCGTAGATATAAACGATGGTGACTATATAAACCCGGAAAGCCAAATATCCATAGCACTTAATTACCCTTCATGGTTTACGATATCGGATACATCTTCCATCAATTTTTCAATCAACGGAAATCCGATCGTCTATTCAACGCTAGAAATCGATTATGATAATATTAATCGTAGAGCACAGTATAATTATAGAGGCAATTTTGACGATGGCGAATATGTGCTTAGGGTATTCGGTAAAAATGTTAACGGGCAGACGCAATCGATCCCAAGCTACGAAAAACTATTCCTCGTATCCAATGAACTTAAGCTTGTTGACGCTTATAATTATCCGAACCCTTTTAAGGATAATACAAACTTCACGTTTCGGTTAACGCAAATTCCCGATGAGCTATACATAAAAGTTTTTACAGTTGCGGGTAGGTTGATACGCGAAATAGAAGTTAATCCATCGCAGCTTAAAACCGATTTCAACTACATTCCATGGGATGGGCGCGATGAAGACGGAGACTCAATAGCTAATGGCGTTTACATCTATCGTATTTATGCAAAAACCGCCGACGATAGTTATAGAATTACGCAAAAGCTAGCTATAATGAGATAATCTTATCATCCTTTTCATGTTGTTATTGTCACATTATTATTTTTTATCTTTGCGTAAATTTATTATCAACTACTGACTAAAAGAGAACCAATATGAAAAAACTTTTTACTTTTTTATTTGTAATTACAATTTTCACTTCAGCTCATGCACAATTTACCCAACTACGCCAAGATGAAGGATTGCTTTCCGGCGGAATGGGAATGTTATGGATAGATGGTCAACCTCATTACTCGGTTCGACTACAACCTGAAATCGCATTTGCAAATTTTGGTCTCGGCTTAGATTTGAATCTTGAGTTCCAATCCGACGGAAACTTGCGTACGGAAAACTTTAACGAG
>JANQLA010000085.1 GCA_028280855.1 Melioribacteraceae bacterium | reverse complement strand
ATCGCATCAACATATTCGCAGGAAAATAATGCAATATACGATGGTACATCTCGAGTTGGTACGCGTCTTTTTACATTGGCCCCTATACTAAAGTATCGTGTATTTCCTCTTCCCGAGATTATTGAATTGCTTCTTGAGATGGGAAGCTGGGGTATGGGATCACCCGTGGAAATTGAGTTCGCGGTTGATTTGTCTGTTCCGAAAGGAGAGCTGCGGGAGTTCGGTTTATTGCAGATGCGTCCTCTTGTAATTAGCAACGAGGTTGAAGAACTTGAGGTTGAAAACTACGATGAACAGAAAGTTATCTGCCAAAGCTCCAATGCTCTTGGTAACGGGGTATCGCGTCGTATAACGGATATTGTTTTCGTTGACATCAATACCTTTGATCGCTCAAGAAGCAGGCATGCTGCTGAGGAAATATCAAAGTTAAATAGCAAACTGATCAACGAAGGAAGAGAATATCTTTTGATTGGCGTTGGAAGGTGGGGATCGCTTGATCCGTGGCTCGGCATACCGGTAACATGGGAAAATATTTCCGGAGCCCGAGCAATTGTGGAATCGAACTTTAAGGACTTTGACGTTCAGCCCTCGCAGGGATCGCATTTCTTTCAGAACTTAACCTCGTTTAAAGTCGGTTATTTCACGGTTAATAACCATCTGAGCAAAGGTATGCTTGACTGGGAATGGCTCGAAGAACAGAAGACTGTTGAATCCATGGAATATGTACATCATGTGCATACGGATTCGCCCATCACTATTAAAATTAACGGCCGGAAGAATAAAGGAGTAATACTCAAACCGGGAGCCTAAAAATGAAAATTCTCCAGCTTTTATAGATCTCGGCGATTTTTTTACTAATGCTTGTAAAATGAAAGACGACCTTTCGTTTTATGAGAATTTTTGTGGAAGTTAGATGAATTTTTCAATTTTATTTAATTTAAAAATTTTCCTATTTATATATTTATTATACATCCAAAACGTATTGATTCTGAATTTGGTTACATATAGTCCTTTCCATATATTTGCACCTTTATTTTAGTGAACACGAGTGTTTTATGACGGGATATAACGTTAGCAAATTAGCAAATGGTATACATGTTCTTTCTGAAAATATACCGCATATAAAATCATTTTCTCTTGGATTTTGGATCAATACCGGCTCCAAAAATGAGAACCCCCGTACCAATGGTATTAGTCATTTCATAGAACACATGATGTTTAAAGGTACTTATAAAAGGTCTGCTTCAAAACTCTCAAATGAAATTGAAGCCCTGGGCGGTTATCTGAACGCATTTACATCAAAGGAACATACGTGCTTTTATGGAAGAGGCTTAAGCCAGAACATAAATAAAACTTTTGAAGTTATTGCCGATATGCTCCTTAATTCAAGGTTTCGGGAAACTGATATAAGCAAGGAAGTAGGAGTAGTAATAGATGAACTTCACGACATCGAGGACTCACCCGAAGAACTTGTATTCGAGAAGCTCGAGACGAATATTTACAAAGGTAATACATTGGAGTATCCGATAATCGGTACTGAAAAAAATATACTTTGCTTTGATAGGTCAATGATACTCGAGTACATCGAAAAGTACTACCGTAACTCGAACCTCTTCATTGTTGTTTCAGGCAATGTAAAGCATTATGAAATTCTAAAGCTTGCAGACACCTATTTTAATGCCAGACCGGCCAAACGAAGATTAGCCGAAAAGAAAATTAAATTGCAACCAAGTAAAGATATTATAATCAATAAAGAAGTGCAGCAGGTACATGCTGTTATCGGTAAACCGGTTGCAGGTTACAGCAGTGATTTGCGGGCAAAAATAAATCTGCTTTCCCATATTTTGGGCGAAGGAAGCAGTTCAAGGCTTTTTCAGACGCTAAGGGAGAAGAACGGAATAACTTATCAAATCAATTCGTTCTTAAATTCGTTTTATAATTCTTCTACTTTTGGGGTATATTTTTCTACTAATCCCAAAAATTATAAACGTGCAATAAGTTTGGTTTATAATGAACTACAAAAAATAAATAAGAAGCCGATTACTAAAAAAGAATTTGAGCGGGCAAAAGCATATATAAAAGGCAATATAATTATGGGTTTGGAGAATACTACCAACCGAATGCTGCGCATGGCTCAGTCGTTTATCTATTTCAACCGTATTAAAACCATTGAAGAAACTATTGACGAACTAGACTCGGTAAAACTTGATGAGTTGCTGGAATTATCTTATACTTTGTTCGATCCCGATACTTTTGTAAAAACAATTATTTCGCCGGAAGATATGGCTATTAGCCTTATTCAATAATTGTACCGGTGCCTTTTAGGATAACTCATCTTTGAAGCTTAAATAGCAATTTACTAACCAGATGTTTATTTTAAAATTAGCCCCGTTCAGTATACGATGAAGAAACTTTTTTTACATATTGCAGCACTGCTGATTTTACATACTACTCCTGTATTGGCGCAAAAACTAATTTGGCAGATTGATAAATCGAACTTTGTACAGCTTGATTCCAACTACCAGTTAAGTCTCATCCTATCCAATACCTTGTCTGCTTATCCATCGGTTAACTTTTATGTTTTTGTTGACGAAGGTGTAAACCTTGTTCGCAGTGTATTAACAACCAGGGAATTTACAAAGACCCTTGATGTGGAGAGGGTGGCTTACCCGGGGTATTATGGTAAAAGCTATAAAATCACTTTGCCGCTGTCCTCCGATGATGAATATCTTAGCGCTAACCCAAGGTTGCTGTTTGAATTAAATGCGCCTTACATAAGCATCACTGAAGTAGCTTTCGGTCTGCGGCTAACCAATAATGAAGGAGAAGAAGTTCGAGTTTCCTCGTTCGAAGCACTTGACGAGTTTGAATACCTGCCTGTAACGGAGTTAAATTTCTACACCGATGAAACGAAAGAAAATAGAAGTCTTTCTTTAAAGCCGAATAACTTGCTGAAATTGAAGCCCCTTTCTGAAGAAATTAATAATGATCTCCTATATTGCTTTTGGTCTGATTTGGGTTCAGATAAAAAATTGTTAATCAGTTTGTTTGATGATGAATTACAGGATACCGTTATTCAGATTCAATCCATGAATGACGGATACCTGGCTGTACCTGCGGAAAATATTGAAGCAAATCCCGAAAATCTTTTTGTTGGTAACTCCGGATGGAATCATTTTGCTATTTTGTTCAATTCTAATAGAGATAGGATTGATGTGTTGCTTAACGGGGAATTGGCCTACTCAATTTCAAAAGTTATTTCGAGCAATACCGTCATTAACTTTTCGGTGAAAAATATCGGTGAGACAGACGTAATACTCGACAATTTATGGGTAATTGATTTTGGCAATGGCACACGCGCAGTGAAGCGAAATATGAATTACTCAAGATTTATCTCTGATACTTCTCGTCTAATGCACTCATTTGATTTTGAGAGTGATTTAATAGTCCAAAATAATCCCGATGCTGTGCTTACATTTGATGCTCCCGATGAAGCGCCCGAACTCATTGATGCGCGGCCGCCCTTGTTTTCAAAGGTGCCTGAAATTGTATTCCAATCTTTTGAAAGTTTTAGCGAAATAATGTGGCGCAACTCCGATGATAACAGTGTAGAAAGTTATTATCTTGAAAAATCATTCGACGGATCGCGCTACTTTGAAGTATTGTCAAAAGAATCCGAAGGGGACCCGGATAAATACTATTCAATAATAGATGAGAAGAACAGCCGGGACGAAGTTGTTTATTACAGGATTCGACAGCTAAATAAAGACGGTTCAGAGCTGTACTCTGCCGTATTAAAGGTGGGGCAAACAGTCACGGAATCTTTTTTGCTTGAGCAAAACTACCCTAACCCGTTTAATCCCGCAACTACAATTACCGTAGAGGTATTGTATGATTCCGAATTTGATCTTGTTGTATACGACCTTGTAGGCAATAAAATAACTCAGCTTCATTCGGGTTATCTTTCTGAAGGTATACACAAATTTGAATTTGACGGAACCGAGCTTCCTTCGGGAATTTATTTTATGGAAGCGTCTTCTCAGTTTTCTACCCAGGCCATAAAAATGATACTGGCTAAATGATCCTTTATTGGTTAATTTTAAATTAATCTTTCAGACAATAGTTCAAATCAAATGTTTTCAAAGGTTCTTGCCAGTTCAACAGTTGGTATTAATGCAATTGTTGTTGAAGTAGAAACCCACCAGGAGAAACAATTACCGGGCGTAACGATTGTAGGTTTGCCCGATAGCGCGGTAAAGGAATCAAAAGAACGTGTAACGGCTGCAATAAAAAACAGCGGTATTTCATTTCCTCTTAAGAAACTCACAATAAATTTAGCTCCTGCAGATATTAAAAAGGAAGGCAGTTCGTTTGACCTTCCGATTGCAATAGGTATTCTCTCCTCGGTTGATGAAGTACGAAGCTCATTGCTTGATTCCACAATTATCCTTGGCGAACTTTCGCTTGATGGAACACTTAGAAAAATAAAAGGCGGACTGCCGATTGCTGTTGAAGCGCGTAAGCAAAATATTAAACGAATTATACTTCCAATTGAATCAACAAGGGAAGCGTCAATAGTTGACGGCATTGATGTTTACGGGATGTCAACTCTTCATGATGTTGTTGATTATCTAAACGGAAACTCCGAGCATAAACCGGTTACAACGAATACCGGAAAATTGTTCAATAACATAAATAAATACCATCTCGATTTTTCCGATGTAAAAGGTCAGGAGAACGTTAAGCGATCGCTTGAGATAGCCGCTGCCGGTGGACATAACATTATCATGATCGGCCCTCCGGGTTCAGGCAAAACGATGCTTGCAAAACGTTTTCCATCGATACTACCGCCGCTGTCATTTGATGAAGCGTTGGAGACTACAAAGATTCACAGTGTTGCCGGAATTCTTTCATCACAAAAAGCATTAATCACTGAACGCCCGTTTCGCAGTCCGCATCACACTGT
>JANQLA010000004.1 GCA_028280855.1 Melioribacteraceae bacterium | reverse complement strand
ATAAGAACTCGCAGCATTATACCCAATAACAAAATAATGTTCGATATCGGGGTAGCAGGTCCAATAGCCGGGTTTATTGCAGCAATCGGACTGCTTGCTTACGGGTTTGCCAACTTACCGCCTGTAGATTACATTCTTTCTATTCATCCAGACTATTTTCAGCCCGAGTACGGTGAAGGTTCGTTATCTTTGGAGTTCGGCTCATCGATAATTTTTTCATTGTTCAGGGATACATTTTCTTCGCCCGATGCATTCATTCCGCCGATGACAGAAATTTACCACTACCCCTATCTGTGCGTCGGTTGGTTTGGATTATTTGTTACAACGATGAACATGATTCCCGTAGGTCAGCTTGACGGCGGTCATGTTATTTACTCGATGTTCGGAGGTAAAAGGCATGAAGCGATTGCAAGTATATCCATGATAGCATTAATTGCTTTGGGATTGTTAGGTGTTGTCGATTCATTCCTTGGGCTTGAAGTAGGAATTGGGTGGTCCGGCTGGTTGTTTTGGAGCCTGATTCTATATTTAGTTATCAAGGTTAAGCATCCGCCCGTGCCGCAATTCGAGGAAATTTCATTTAACAGGAAATTACTTGGATACGCTAGTTTGATAATTTTAATGCTTTCATTTTCACCGGCTCCTTTCGTGCTAACATTACCGCCCGGTTTATGAGATTAAAATTGGACTTGACAAAAATGTGTGATGAGGATAAGTTTACATATCAAAAATGAAGGGAAATTCGTATCGGAAAATAGCTACTTTTTTTTTAGATAAACTGAAATAAGGCATTTTCTTTTGGCGAATTATCTTTTACCTAACCACGATTCAATTCATTTCAACTTTCCTGGATTGATTATAATAGGGTGTCTTTAATGAGATTTTTTATTGCAGTAATAGCTTTACTACTTGGTTTGATTGCTTGCGACGATATTTCCGATAACGTCGTTGATCCGTCGCTCGGCAAAGTTAACTTGCTCGATATTACGGGGCCCGGAATATTGGTGCGCCTGGCTGAAGACGTTCCTCTTAAAGTAGTTGCAAGATTCGACAATTCCGAAAGTATTAAAGCAGTTTGGTTTAATGTTACATCTAAAGATGGAACGATATCTATAACACAAAATCAACCGATGACTGACGACGGGAGCTCGCAAAATGGTGATGATACACGGGACGATCTTAGATTCACAGGTACAGTTATGCTCACAGACGAATACCCTTCGGATAATTACTCTATCGAAGTATTCACCGAATTAAACGATGGTATTATTCAGAAAGTAGGATTTAAATCACTATCATATGATAGTGGCCAGGAAAATGTTGCGCCTGTAATCTCAGATTTATCGGCTCCTGATTCTGTTGTTATAGAAGACCCAAAATCAATTTTTCGACTTTCAATTAAAGCAAGTGATTCGAACGGCCAAAATGATATTAGCTCAGTTTATTTCATTACTACAAGGCCTGACGGTACTTCTAATAATGTGAAAATTCAACTGTTCGATTCGGGCAATTTTCAAGATCATGGCGATGAAGAAGCTAACGACGGCATATACTCTGTCATAGTTGAAGTTACACCCCAAAACGCAAAGGGGACATACACATTTGAATTTGAATCCGAGGATAGAAGAGGAGCAAAATCCAATATTATTCAACACAAAATTGTTCTATTATAATGATGAAAAAGTTTATTTTAATTTCAATTTTTATCCTGCCTTTGCTTTTAATTGGACAATACAGACCCACCGACTACATTCTCGGTAAGTCTTCCCCTCAATTGAAAAAAAGTGAATCCGATACTCCCCAAGGCAACTCAATAACAGATGTTATAATTGACGACAATGGAACTATCTGGCTCGGAACTTCACGGGGCTTATCTAAAAGTACCGATGACGGCGTTAGCTGGACAAATTATTTCAACCACCCTGATTTTGGAGCCGACGGTATAATTGCACTGGGTTATAATGAAGGTGAAATTTGGACTACTACTGGTAAAAGCACTGAAATAGCAGGCGGTTCTTCTTTACCCGAAGGTACAGGGATTAAGTATTCTACAGACGACGGCGCAACATGGACTTCTTTCAACCAGCCGGTTGATGATCCCGGCGATTCTTCAATAGCATACGGAATCAATACACTGCGCGCTTTGCCCGTGACGGCTACAGTCCAAAATATTTCATACGACATTGCATTTACTGAAGGAACGGTTTGGATTTCATCCTTCGCCGGGGGACTTAGAAAAAGTACCGACAAAGGAAAGACCTGGCAGCGTGTTTTATTACCGCCCGATAACTTGAATTCCATTTCGCCGGAAGACACTCTAAGTTTTACTCTACAGCCTGTTGCCGGGAATTTCGGCGATGATAACAATTTGAATCACAGGTTATTTTCAGTAGTTGGAATTGATGATACAACACTTTACGCAGGAACGGCAGGGGGTATAAATAAGTCCACGGACAACGGCGTAAGTTGGGTTAAGTTTAGTCATCAGAACCAGGATAAACCCATCAGCGGTAATTTTATTACAGCGCTCTCTTATAATACAGCTACAAAATCTGTTTGGGCAGCGTCTTGGAAAGCTGAAGATCAATCAGAAAACTGGGGTGTTAGCGCTTCGTTTGATGAAGGAGAATCATGGGAAACATTTTTACCCGGCGAGCGTGCGCATAACTTCGGATTCAAATATTTCGGCTCTGCATTCTCTCCAATTAAAAACGATGTGTTTGCCCCAACCGATAATGGAATTTACAGGAGCGATGATAACGGTAATACGTGGGTTGCGCCTTCGGTTATTGTGGATGATATCGACGGTGAATCGATTAAAACAAAAGTGTTTTATTCTGCTGCTACAAAGCGGATTGATGACGATTCGACCGATGTATGGATCGGATCTTCAAAAGGATTGGTTCGCATAAGGGAATCAAACACAGCATGGAACGGGCAATGGCGGGTAATTAAAGCAAAGCTTGGCGAGGAATCAACCTATGCATTCCCGAACCCATTTTCGCCCAATATTGATAACGGTTTGGTTACAATAGTTTTCCCGGTTAAATCAAGTTCATCAAATGTATCGATAAGGGTATTTGATTTCGGGATGAATCTTGTAAGAGTTATTGCGCAAAATAAAACCGCAAACAAAAATAATAAAGCAGAAGAGTTCTGGAACGGTAAAGATGAGAGCGGACGAACTGTAGCTAACGGCGTATATTTTTACAGGGTAGATATAAACGATGATGAACCTATGTATGGCAAAATTATGGTGCTGAAATGAGGAGGGTAAAGTTGAAGATCTTTATGTGCAGTATCTTGTTTATGATTAGCTTTAGTTTGTCCGCACAGGAAGCTTTCAGTTCTGTAGCCGGTAAAGCCGGCGCTTTTGGTCGAATGGGGTTTGGCGCACGCGGCATGGGTATGGCAAACGCGATGACGGCAATTAATAGCGGCAATCTGGTTGCTTATTATAATCCCGCTATAAGTGTTTTCCAGGAAAACAACTCGTTTCAAACTTCGTATTCTTTTCTGTCGCTTGACCGTTCGTTAAATTTTATTAATTTTACACGTCGGTTCGAGCTGGGATGGAACAACCCCGACGGTACGAGACGGGAAAAACCCAGGTCTGTTGCCGGAGTTAGCCTTGGTTTAATTAACGCTGGCGTAGATAATTTTGCGGAACGTGATAACCAGGGAGTGAAAGTTGGAGATTTATCACCTTTCGAAAACCAGTTCTTTATGGGGGTTGGACTAAAGACATCAGATAAATTGGCAATTGGATTTACCGCTAAATTTTATTACTCGAAGCTCTATGATGAAATTACCACTACAAGTTTTGCATTCGATATCGGCGCTCTGTATATACTTAGTGAAAATGTTACAATAGCCGCTGCGCTTATTGATATAAATGCAAAGTACAAATGGGATTCATCAAAGCTATACGATCAGGAAGGGACTAATACAATTGAAGAATTTCCCATTCGAAAAAAAATCGGTGTATCTTATAATTTTATTGAACAAAAAATTATTGCATCGGCAGAATTTGAAGGCATAGACGGTGAAACAAATTTTTTGAGATTTGGCGCTGAGTATAATATTTTTGAAAACTTGTTTTTGAGAGCAGGGCTGGATAATCTGAATATAAGTAATTTTGATTTTCCTGCGCGACCGACGTTTGGTTTTGCATATATGCACAACCTGCAAAGCTTTATTGCAGGAATTGATTATGCTTTCGTTATAGAACCATTTTCTTCGCATGATCAACATATAGTCGGTATTAATATTAACTTTTGATTTAGGCTGTGAATTATATGAAGAAATTGTTACTTGTTTTTGTTATTACCGTATCGTCAACTTTTGCACAGAATGCAGGAGATACGGGATTTTCATTTTTGAAGATTGGATTCGGTGCTCGTAATATAGCGCTTAGCGACTTTGGTGTGGTAGGCGCATACGATGTTTCTTCTGTGAACTATAATCCTGCATTGATAAATAAAATTAATTCGGGGCAGTTGCTTTTGGGGCACAATTCGTGGATTAGCGATCTGTCAACCGAAGTAATCGGAGCTTCGTTTGAATTGTTCTCCCTGCCTTTTGCTTTTACATTAAACACCACATC
>JANQLA010000079.1 GCA_028280855.1 Melioribacteraceae bacterium | reverse complement strand
GGGTGCTCAATAGTAACGACCCCCGACAAGCTATTTTACGGCGAAGGCGAAACGGTAAAAGTTGAAGCGAAAGCTGTAAACGACTGGCAATTCGCCGGGTGGCAGGGATTGCCGCAAGGCGCCGATCCTCAGAATGCTGTGCAGAACATAGTTATGAATTCCAACAAAACGGTGGTTGCTAATTTTAATCAACAAGCTGAAAAATACACTCTGTCGCTTACGGTTTCTCCGGCGGAAGCGGCGGCTAATGGCGCCACGGCTGAAAAATCCCCGGATCAGGCTGAATACAATGAAAACGACGTAGTAACAATAACGGCAACAGACGGTAATAATGGCTGGACATTCAAAGAGTGGACGGGCGATAAAAACAGCGCGAACCGTACAGATAATATTTCAATGACAGGCGATAAAAAGAATAAATCGGCGGTAGCCAATTTTGTTCAACCAATCCTGACTCGAAGTTCAAACGGCCCTGGACGAAAAGTATTATGTCCCGAAGAAGCGCATGAACAGCTTGTCAAAATTATGGATGTAACTTTTACGGCAAATGAAATTGATGGCTGGTATTTGCAAAGGTTTAAAGTGAAAAATATCATCGATAAAAAGAGTATTAAACAAGTATCAATCACTCTCGGTGGAAGTACATATATCGGTTCGATTAATGCAGATACAACTGAAATAGAGTTTTCATTTAATCCCCCTATAATGATAGCCATTAGCTCGTCGGTTTCGGGATCAATTTATTATGGTATTGAGTTGCCTGGTGTTGATCAACAATGTGAAATGAAAGACATGAGAGAATATCGATTAGAAACTAATGCAGTAGTTGCAATCCCGGTTACATACAGCAGCGGGTTAATTCTATCGACGGCTCAAAAATCATATAGAACATTCGTAGCCTGTGTTGAAAACAGCACAGTTTGGGGATTTAATACAATTCAGGAAGCAATTGATTCGGAGCGCTCAGGCGACGTTGATGTGCAATCAGTATGCGAAGGAGAGTACCATCAAAATATAATCGTTAACAGGTCTCACGTACTGCAGTCGAAAGGGGAAACCGAGAAAACAATTCTAAAACCCGATCCTGAAAGTACTACCGGAAGCGCTATAATTGAACTGGAAGCCGACAACGCGATGGTTGATGGTTTTACAGTGCTGGCGGAACAACAAGGTCACAGGGACTGCATTAATTCAGCGGCGGATAAAAAAAATCTTGAAGTGAAAAATAACATTTTAATTGACGCGCCAAGGGGAGTTTATTTTTATAAATCCAGGGGATATAGTAAAATAGAAGGCAATACTATAAGAAACACCAGCCAGCACGGGAAAGGCATTGTTCTGAGATATAGCGAGAATGTAAGGGCATCCAACAATAGTATCGAAAACTGCGAGGTTGGAATAGAATTGGCAGGCAGTTCTAAAAACAATCAACTCGTTGATTCGAATATTAAAAACACCGGGATACCAATCAAGGTGTCTGAAAGCGACTCGAATAAGATTACAAACGCTACCGTAGAAGGCGCCAATTCGAGTACTCTTTTAATAGACATAGGCGCTAAAGATAAGGGTAATGAGTTCAATAATATTAGAGATATTGAGAAAAAAAGTGAAATATTTATTGAGCAAGAAAAGGATGTATTGGATGATAACTTTCCTGGTTTCCCGAACACTTTTTTAAATTGTCAATTTCACACCCTAAGCTTAGAAAGGAGTAATCGCAATTATTTTGGCGAGAATAATTTTGTGAAACTGAAGTTGAATTATTCTGATCATAATACATTCAATAAAAATACAATTAGCGGATCAGATGAACGAGGGGTAACTCTATCATATTCGAACAATAATAAATTTACCGGTAATACCATAAGCCAGGCCGCAAAAGACGGTGTATTTCTCGAAAAAAGCTGGTTAAACACATTCAACGCAAATAAAATTAAGAACAACGGAGAATCCGGGATTAGAATGGGAAGCAATTGGTTAGATGGGGCTCCCGATAACACAATAATTCAGAATGAAGTCTCCGGTAATGAACATCACGGAATATTTTGTAGCACAGCTCCAAGAAGTAAAGTAAAATTCAACAACGTGCGGAATAATAAAAAAGCTGGTATTAGAGTTGGCGG
Source organism: Melioribacteraceae bacterium (assembly GCA_028280855.1). Taxonomy (GTDB): domain Bacteria; phylum Bacteroidota; class Ignavibacteria; order Ignavibacteriales; family Melioribacteraceae; genus PGYT01. Next base: position 1,636 of record JANQLA010000079.1, on the reverse strand, counting down.
AGGAAGAGGCTCGCGCGCCGATAATAGTATTATAACTAATAATTTTGTCGCAAAAAATAGTTACGGCATTTATATAGCTGAAAGCGGTCATTGCCAGATTAATTATAATGAAGTACATAGAAATCAAAAAAACGGGATTCATTTTGGAGTAACATCTCATAACACAGCTAATTACAACAAAGTTAGCGGACATTTGGAAAAATCAATTTATGGAATAGGTATTCATAGCGATATTTCTCAAAACTTAACAATTAAAAATAATCACTGCTGGAATAACTGCTCAGGCGTAGTAGTGGATCATGGTATGGGACATACTATTAAAGGCAATAAAGTTAAAGATAATTCATGTTCCTCAACAGGAATACGTTTAACCGGCGTCGCGGCTACAATAGAAGAAAATGATATTTCCGGTAACGCAGGTGCGGGAATAATGCTTGAACAATCATTTGAAGGAACGGTTACCGGCAACAATATTTATGATAATCTCGATCTCGATATAAGCAGCGATATTTCAGGCGAACCTATTGATGTGTCCGATAACTTTTGGGGCAGCGAGAGTGGCCCTAATGAATCAATGATATCGGGAAATTTTGATTATAGTAGTTGGCTTACCGAGCCTCTGGATTTAGTTATAAGTTCTGAAGCAGATACGGTTTATGCAGTTCCCGGACTAAAGGATTCAACCACAATAATTATTTTAAGCTACAGATCGGGAAATGATCAAATTACCGTTACTTCAGCTGACGAACAGAATTGGTTGACAAATAATGACCCCGCAATAGTTGATGTAGACGATACTACCGACGCGGCTGTTTCTATTAAGTACAATGTGCCCGCCGGCATTACGGGAGTGTTTAATAATACCGTAACGATTAAAGCTGTTTCAACAAGCGATACAACCGTCCGGGCGGAGTCCAATTTTGATATTCTAAACTATACCCCCTTTATATCGGAAATTTTAATTGAACCGGATTCTATTACTATTTCACAGGGCGACTCACTTCAATTTACTGCGAATGCGATCGATCAGTTTGGCTATAATTTCGGCGGCGAGGTTGAACTTGAATGGGATTTCTCTCACGGCTCAATTGATACCAATGGTAATTTTAAAGCATCCGACTATGAGGGTATAGTTGAAATTTCTGTTCGAGATATAATATCGGGTATCCTTGGTAATGCAAGTATAAATGTAACCGCGTCTGATAATGCGTTGGCTTCTATTACCGTTGAACCGGATACTGTTCGTCTTAAACCGGGAGATAATGCAACTTTTACCGCAAGTGGATTTGCGTCAAATGGTTTTCCTGTCCCGCTGGAACCCGTTTGGTCTTGTACCGGCGGCGAGATTGATTCAACAGGTTTATACTTTGCCGGAGACGTTTCAGGCGAATATGAAATTAAAGCCAGCGACCTAAACGGCGGTATTATTGGCGTTGCAAGCGTTGAAATTTTAGATACAACTACAACGCATGTAGAAAGCGTAGAAATTCCAAGCCGGTATGCTTTGTATCAAAATTTTCCCAACCCGTTTAATCCATCAACAAAAATTAGTTATGCATTGCCTTTTAAGAGCGACGTTACTATAGAAGTTTTCAACGTTCTTGGCCAGCGCGTTGAGACGTTAATCAACACGGAA
>JANQLA010000013.1 GCA_028280855.1 Melioribacteraceae bacterium | reverse complement strand
GTTGCTCGATCATAAAAAAAATAATTATGTGCTCGCAGTATATTTAAGCGCCAATACAGCCGGTCTTTCCTTTTCGGATGTATCAACAGGTGAATTTTTCTGCTACGAGATTCATGAGCTCGAATTAAAACAGCAGATCGAACATATTAATCCGTCTGAAATCCTGGTGTCGAAATCGCAGCGTAATGTTTTAGAACCGCTCTTTAATTCTATCAATCCGCAACTGCGTTTAACAAAAATTGACGAATGGTTTTTTAGCAAAGAGTACGCGAGCGACTTGCTGCTTGATCACTTCAAAACAAAGACACTCAAAGGGTTCGGGGTTAACAACCTTTCGGAAGGTTTGATTGCGGCAGGTGTAGTTCTTAATTATTTAAAGGAAACGCAAAAAGCAAACTTAACTCACATTAACAAACTAAACATCTATAATCCTTCCGATTATATGATGCTCGACTTTTCGACAAAACGAAATCTGGAAATCACATATACAATCCAGGAAGGAACACGTGAAGGCTCATTAATTTCGATACTTGACAGGACACAAACAGCTATGGGCGGTAGGCTGCTTAAAAAATGGATTGCAGCACCGCTTCGGAAATTGAGCGCTGTAAAACAAAGGCAGGATTGCGCAGAAGAATTTGTTAAGAATAAAACTTTGCGAAGTAATCTTCAAAAAGAGTTCGGAGAAATCGGCGATCTCGAACGATTGATCTCACGGATTTGCACAGGACGAGCTAATCCCCGCGAATTAGTTGCGTTAAAATCATCGCTTAAAAAAATACCACTTGTTAAGCAACTCCTCGATAATTGTAAGGTGGATAAATTAGTAAAAATAAACAGCGGATTAAACGAGCTGCAAAATATAGTAGCAAAACTTGAAATTTCTTTGAGTGACAACCCGCCCGTAAATCTTAACGAAGGCGGAATTATCCGCGAAGGGTTCAGCCCCGAACTTGATGAACTTAGAGACATTCAGCAAAATGCTAAAGGATGGATTGCCAACTTGCAGCAAAGCGAACGTCAACGAAATAATATTCCATCGCTAAAAGTGAGTTATAACAAAGTCTTTGGCTACTACATCGAAATAAGTAACGCGCATAAATCAAAAGTCCCTGAAAATTATATTCGCAAGCAAACCCTTGTAAACAGTGAAAGATATATCACCCCGGAGCTTAAGGAATACGAAGATAAAGTGCTTAATGCCCGCGAAAATATTGCTACACTTGAATATGAGTTGTTTAACCAACTAAGATTGGAAGTTGCTGCAGAGACTGAGTCTATTCAGGAGAATGCCCGGTTACTAGCAATGCTGGATTGTTACTTATCCTTCGCGGAGTGCGCCGAAGCTTATAAATACGTAAAACCGGATTTGAATGAAACCGATGAACTAACTATAGTTAACGGACGTCACCCCGTAGTTGAACAGATATTACCCCCCGGGGAAAAGTTTACACCTAACGATTGCCTGATGAATAATAACGACACACAGGTAATTTTGTTAACCGGCCCTAACATGGCGGGTAAATCGGTGTACCTTCGTCAGGTTGGATTAATTGTGTTACTTGCGCAAATTGGTTCTTTTGTTCCTGCCGAAAATGTAAGCATTGGATTAGTAGATAGAATTTATACCCGTGTTGGTGCAAGCGATAATATAACCGCCGGTGAAAGTACGTTCCTCGTCGAAATGCAGGAGGCAGCTAATATATTAAACAATGCTACCAGCAAAAGCCTGATTCTATTGGATGAAATAGGACGAGGCACTTCAACATTCGACGGTATATCAATTGCATGGTCAATAACGGAATACTTGCACGATAATCCGCAAGTCGCGGCAAAAACGCTTTTTGCTACTCATTATCATGAATTGAATGAAATGGCAGAGTTGTTTCCCCGTATAAAAAATTATAAAGTCGAAGTTCGCGAATACGGGGACAAGGTTATTTTCCTGCATAAAGTTTCGAAAGGGGGTGCCGACCATAGCTACGGTATACAGGTCGCACAAATGGCAGGCTTACCGCTGTTTGTTACCAATAGGGCAAAAGAAGTGCTCGAAAATCTTGAGGGAAAAGAACTCACACCTTACGAAGTAAAAAAAGCTAAACTCGCCAAAATCAAAAAACAGGACGACTTCCAGATTAATATGTTTGAAATAAAAGATGATGAACTTAGAAAAGAATTGGACGAGTTGGAAATAAATAACCTCACACCCGTTGAAGCGTTGAACAGGCTAAACGAGTTGAAGAGAAAAGCAAAAGAAGATTGAGGAGAATAACTGAATCGATACGAGTTAGTTTTAACCCTCTCAGTTGCCGGGATTAAGAAAGATAAATTGTAACAGTGACAGAAACAATACCCTTGTAAATATTAGACACAACTCTAGATAAGTCACTAAAAAAGCCAAATAAATATGGGATGTATCAGAATGATGAAATATTTATATCATATAATTTTATTTGCTGTTATCATAGCTTGTAATCCGGAATACGATCCTGCCACCTTGGAGTATATAAGCAGCATAGAGAAAATTAGGCAAGAAACAAACAACTACATGCGCAATAATCCTAACTCGCCGTTTAACTATAAAGGTAAAGTTGAATTCCATGAACTTAATTACTTCAATGTAAATCCAGATTTTAAATTCTCCAGTAAACTATATGAATATGCTAACAAAGATACCGTCATTGTATACGGTACAAAGGGCGAGCCCAGAAAAACCTCACGCTTCGGGTACGTAAAATTTGAATACGAGAACAATACATACTCAATGAATGTTTACGAAAGCAAAGCGAAGAACGGACAAGCTTATTATAGTTTATGGTTTACGGATGAAACTACTAATGACGAATCGTATGGTGTGGGCAGATATTTGAAATTCGATAAGGTTGATGATGAGAATCATTTATATAAAATTGATTTTAATCTGGCAT
>JANQLA010000558.1 GCA_028280855.1 Melioribacteraceae bacterium | reverse complement strand
ACTCTACGAGATTAACATATTATGAACAATTTAAATTCAATTTCTTCTTTTTTTTATCTCGAACTCAGGTTAATTAGGAATCGTTCATAAATTGAGTTGGTATTAGCAAGGAATAGATCAATATTACCATCATTATTATAATCGGCCCAAGTTTGACCGGATGTAAAACTAGTATCATCAGTCATGCCAACAGGTATTTTGGGAGTAAAGGTGTCATTCCCTTCGTTAATCAATAACTGATTACGGTTTTTATTGGGCACAAAAGTAGCAACGCCGCCATAGTCGTTATTACAGACGTACAAATCAAGGTCGCCGTCATTGTCAAAATCAATCCAGCTTACACCCCTTACCCAGGTTCTTTCGGAATCGATTGTGAGCCTGGTGAAATTTTGAGAATAGAGATTTGTGGAAAGGATAAAACAAAGAATTAACAAGCTATTTATGTGTAATATTTGCATTCTATTAATAAAGCAAGAATTAGATAAGTGAAGATTTTTCCGCCCGGTACTGCATAATTTATTCATCATTATAAATACCTCCTGATTTGATTGAAAATGTTAGGCAGGGAAAATCAGAAACTAAAGACGGTAAATCGTCAATCTTGATAAGTTTTTACTTTCATTTACAAAAATCTGATGAGGTACTAAAATATTACCCAGGTTTTTTAAAAAGTGTACATCGATTATTTCAACTTCTTAAACTGCGATGGTGTTTGCCCGGTATGTTTTTTAAACGCGGTATTGAAGGATGCTTTATTATTGAAGCCAACATTGTAAGCTACTTCAAGTATAGTTGAGTAATTTCCGTTTTGATCTAACAGCATTTTTTTTGCTTCCTCTACCCTGTACTGATTGATAAAATCGTAAAAATTTTGATTCATGTTTTCATTTAGAATTTGGGAAAGATGATGAGTGGTAATGGAAAGTTCATCAGCTAAATTCTGCAGCTTCAATTCACTATTCGTAAAAGGTTTCTCCGATTCCATTATATGAACCAATTTTTTAGAATAACCTTCTGCTTCTTCGCGGGTCAGAGTAGAGCTTTCGTATTTAGGTGATGTTTTGTTTGTCAGGGCATCCGAAATTATCTCGGGCTGTTTAAATGCCATATATGCGATTGTATAAATGATTAAACAAGCGCTGCCGGTAACGAAATAATCTAATTCGATTAAATAAGTAGTACCGAAAATTATGGCGATAACATATAAAAACCATACTCCCCACAAGCATCCAAAAGCTGTAGTAAGTTTACGAATCCAAAGAAACTTGATTTTTTCAATGGTCATTGTCGGGCTGTCAATTATACGGCTAAACTTTGTTAGAAGCTTCCAGGTGAAGTATGTATAAACAAGTAAATGAGGAATCTGCAAAATAGAGAAGATTGAATATTGATCTAAAGAAAAAGTAATGGATGGATTATCAACCAAAATGTAATTTGTTAACAAATCTATTTTGAATTCGTATGGCGCCAAGTACAACGGATAATGAATCAGAGTATGAAGCAAAAACGGCAACAAATGAATCAAATAACTTAACTTAAGCTTAACTTCCCCGCTGATAAATCTTGCATAAAAATATAGTAAAGGGCCGTAAAGATATTTGAATGATACGGTAGTTGCAAAGAAGTGAGGAAAAACCAATAGATACTTTGACCAGATTAGAACGACTTCCAAAAGGCGAATTGAAAAAACAAAAATCAGTATTGCCAATACAATGTTTGCTTTCTTATTGCCGCGTTTGTGAGTAACTAATACCAGTGAAAGTAAAAGTCCATGTCCAACGGTTAATAGAATAATTATTGTCCAGAAATTAAAAGAAGGTTGCATAACAATAAGTTTATTTTTTATTCAGCTTATCTTTGTGTCACCAAACTATATTGCTATTTGAGTCAACAGTTTACTGATTAACTATGAAAAAAATCTAGCATAACTATCCCTACGTTCATACGCAAGAGGGCACTTAATTTGATAGTAGTAAATTTGACACTAATTTACATTATTCGGGCTAAAATCTCCAGCCACTTATCTAGTCGATATTGTTTGCAGGGTGAACCGGGACAGGTTAGTGGAATAGTCGCAGGATACTTGTATCCGGGATTCTTGCTCCTGGATTGGAACAGAATACCTGAAGTTTGATCAGGTAAGAAAAATGGTTGATCAAGAAGTAAATATTTACAATAATGAAAGACTACATTTATCACTAAATTATAAAACTCCGGCTGTTGTGAATGCCTGATAATATGTATACCATTTTAGGACGGGACAATTAATCCGAATACGGCTCATTGAAGCGACTATTCGGCTCTATATAAAGTGCTTCATTGATATGGTTGAAACGCAGTAATGCCGGAAGCCCGATAGTCGTATTAGTATGATCGCCTTTTTCTATAACTTCTATAAAAACAGAAGGTATATTACTCAATACATAATCTCCAATTGTAATTTGTTCAATTTGATCTTTGTATCCATTTATTTCCCCGGATGCTCCGTAGCCTAGTAATATCTTTTCTGAATCCGGTTTTTTAATATAGTCATTATCATTAATTGCCAATGAAACAGGGTATATACCTCCCAAATCTATAAATAAACTATAATCTATTTCCATTTTACCAGATAATTTAATTTTAATGAGCCCATCGGTACAAGGATAAACTCATTTTCTATATTTGGAATAATATCGATTAATTCTTGCGAGACTAATAACTTTTTATTGTATTCAGAACATAATGAACAAATTCTCGAAGCCGTATTAATTGTATCTCCATGATATGCAATTTCATGCTTTGATTTACCAACTTCGGTTATTATTATTTCGCCGAAGTGAATCCCGGCCTTAAAAGTAGGTACGATTCCATATTTGGAAATATATTTTTCTTTATTAAGTTCAATCTGTTTTTTTGCTAGTTCTACCAGATGGATAAAATTCAATCTCTTTTGGGTGGAATTTTGTTACCAAACTACTACTACTTCGTCACCTACAAATTGAAATATTACTCCACCGGTAGTTGTTATTGCTAAATCGATATCAAAAAAGAAATCCTTAAGAAATGAGCTATATTTCTTTGCTTCCAATTTTTCTGCAATTGTTGTAGCGGAAATTATATCAAGAAACATAAATATTCGTTTTTCGGATTTAGGGGAATGATATTTACCAATGAATAAATCTAATAATACTCCTCTTCCCATCCTCCTGTTAATGATGGCTACAAAATTAACCATAAAGCTAATTATCAAAATAAATACCCAGATACTTACCATTTCATAGCTGAAAAAATAGCTTAGTAATTCAGAAATAATAGTTTCTGAATTTTCCGGTGGAATGATTTTTAATAGTATCAATAATACATGTCTAACAAGTACAACAATAATAATCAATATCAGAAAGGAAAGAGTAAATACAATAGTTTTCAGAAGTATAATAATTCCAAAACGATTCTGTTCAAATCGATTGAAATAAATGAAATACTCAAAGAGAACTTGTAACGATCCCATAATTACGGCAACAATAAATGAAGGAAGGAATAACCATAATACATAATCAGTTTGCTGGGGGGCAATTCTTTCAGTTTGATAACCAATAATTATTGAAAACAGCAACATTGCTATAATCCAAATACCATATATCAATATTGGTGTTGATAGGTCACGTTGCGATTTATTTTTGATTTTCGACATACGGAAATTTAATTGAATTTGGCTTTTAATGCAGCTAATGGCATTTCCGCTAAGCCGTCAAACAACTGTAAGACTTAACTGACCACAGATTTTATAAAACAGCAGCCTCCTTAACTTGTCTGCACAATGCGGCGATTCTACTTAACTTTTAGAACTACTTACAAGGCTACTTATACTGAAATGCAATGCTCTAAATTACTAAGAACAATTTTTGCATTCGCGCCTGCCCCGCGCTTTATTGCAGGAACTCTTTAACTTTATTATGGGTTAGGCAGAGATTTTATACCGAAAGTTAAAAGAGAATATGATTAACCATAAGTAAACACTTATCTCTAGAATACGCTGAAATAATCCTTGTAGACCATTTTCAATATTTAACAATACGAAACACAATAAACTAACCAGACCCAAAGCTACTCCGTAGGGCAATAGTTTTTTTTGGTAATTCATTCTATCGTAGCCGAATGAAATAAAAATAATCCCTACTATACCCATTAGATATGCAAGTCCACCGGCAACAGTATGTATTTTTTGCGAAATACTATAAGTTTCTGTTGAAAATTCATATTCAATCGGGAAAACAGCAGCAACAACAAGAAAGTAGCAATAAAACAACAAAAGATATATTCCGATTTTGCTAAAATTATTGAGTTTATAGCAACGCAATAGAATCGTAAAATAAATTATCAAAAAGACTTCAGTTATAACCAAACCAAGGTAGTTGACAATAATATTATTGGGCGCTCCGTTTGCCCCAAGTTCGCTAATGAATTGTGAAATGTGATTGTAGTTTGGATAGTTGATACCCCCAATTAAAACGGTTGCCGAAAGCCATAAAAAACTAATCGCCGGTAAATATTTTATATAATTTAGATTCATTATACCTCAATGATTAATACTGCGTTGCCGTTAATATGCATAACTATTTTGCCCAAGTCAGTATTTGCCCTATGTATGATTCGGGTAAACCCATTTTTCGAGCTGCGACAGATAGCGACTTAGCATACTCCCTGTTTCTGCCGGTCAGCTTAGAAATAGGAAGATTGTAGCATTGCACTTTATAAGTATTTCCGTCCTTGTCGGTTACTTCAATTTGTTCCGGCACATAATCTGAAACGCCCGGTGCGGAGTATAAACTTTCAACTTCATCCTCACTTAGATCCATGACTATGCCGTATGAACTTTCAGATTCCGATTTAACTAATGTAGCTTTTTCACCGATTCTTAAGCTATGACCGTTAGCAAATGCTAATTTTTTATTAGATGGATGAAAACCCTTTCCTATTAGCAAGTCTTCATCCATAAAAAGACCATAGAAAAATACAGACTTCATAAACTGCCCCTATGTATAACGTCCGGCATAAGTGTCGGCGGTAGCCGTCCATCTTGATGCCGTTGTTATGCAGTCATTCAATTGTTCCATGTGCTAACCATTTACAAGGTTCAATGCTCATATCGGTAAACTCGGCTGTAAAAGATGAATTCAATGGGCTACAAGCGTAAACACCAAATCTGATTTTCGAGTCAGCTGGTAATGGGGGATTAGCTTTACCCATTGCTTCTGTTGTTTTACCCAATTTATGGAGGTGAAAAATTCTCATTTGTTTGAATTCAACTCCGTCAAATGACCACTCAATAAGAAAATCAGTGCCCCTACGACTTAGTCTATACCAAATATAAGAAGGTAGTTTTATGTCTGTAGTTGCCCAGTCCGAATAACCAAAGTTAGTGACAACACTACCTAATCTGGAATATTGATTATTCTCAAACTCGATTGAAGCTTTAAACCAATTTTCACTATCGAGATAGATTATCACACCACACTGGTCAAATTTGTTTCGATAGATAAAACTAACCTTGGTAGTGAATGTGAAATTGTCCTGAGATTGAAGAAGCAGGCCTGGTGCATTATCGTTTCTGAAGCCATAGTATGACCGCTGCCATAAATCAGTTTCAGGCTCGGTTTTGATGATGACTTTTTCTGCGTTTACTTCATGTTCATTTGGCTCATGGATCCATTGAGCCTTTATAAAATCCTGCATTTATATTCTTACTCCAAGTTCGCTGGTATTTAAGCGGATGTTCAAACGTTTCCATCGCCAAATTTACCCGCTGTTTTTTTGGCGGGTATTACGTTTTACTGATTATGTTATTTAATTACTACTCACCTAATAAAAATAAGATCAAGCCGAACTGCCAATGTTACGTTTTACTGAAGCATTCCACCTGCAACATTTGTTATATGGCATTTATCTCAGTAATCTATCACTTAAAATTTCTTGTATATTTCTTCTTCCATCAAGAACAGAGTGTATATAAATTATATTATTTGCGATTTCGTAAATGATACGGTAAGGTTTATTATGAATCTCAAGATATCTTTTTATTCCGCTTGGTCTCAATTCAGGGGGGATATGTCCTCTTTTCGGAAATTCTTCCAGTTTATAACATGTTTTTTTAAGGGAATCAAGTAGCTTATTTGCAGAATCGAAACTATCATTAACAGCAACATAAATAAATATTTCTTTCAAATCTTGTTTAGCTTGAGGATCGATTTGTACTTTATATTTCACGTTATTACAATGACTTTAATTCATCTCTAAGCGATGCGAAAGTATTCTTAATACCAGTTGCGGATTTGCTCTTCTCACTTGTCATTGCCAATAATTTCAACATCGCCATTGTTTCCTGCATTTTTTCATAAGCCTTAATGTCTTGGACAACAACTTTTGCCTCCCCGTTTTGGGTAATGACGAAAGTTTTTTGATTCTTATTTATTTCATTAATTAAATTTGCAGCATTCGCTTTCAAATAACTGATCGATTTTACCGATTCACTGAGCTTCATATTGCAGTCCTTTTTTAGACTAAATATAGTCTGTTCAAAAGAGTTTATCAAGATATTTTTTATTGCAATATAACGGTGTTATGTTAAACCACAAGCCGTATTGAACTTTCTATTGAAAAATATTTAATTAGTTACAACCTCCCGCAAACGGGAAAAGTTGTTATTCGCTGTCTTGGCAGCAATTATCATATTCGTTGTCAATAGAACCGGGCCGTATTCTTTCTGTACTCAACATTTTTTTTAAGTTTGTCCACCGTAGATACACTTAAGTAATGGAAGGATTTCTAAACCTTAATATAGTTATATGGGTATGCTCACCGCAACAATACCATTTTTTGTGTTTTACAATAATCGCCGCTTATCATTCTGTATAAGTACACTCCACTTGATAATTTTTTTGCAATAAATTCAACTTCATAGGTTCCTATTTGTTTTTGCCCATTTACTAATGTTGCAATTTCATTCCCAAGAATATCGTAAATTTTTATTAGTACTTTACTAGAATGTGGTATAGAATATTCAATTTTTGTTGCCGGATTAAAAGGATTTGGATAATTTTGAAATAATTGAAACTCCCATGGTGATTGTTTATCTCTATCATTGATACCTGTAGTTGGTCTCAAATCTTCAATAACTTGAGCATCCACCCAATATGGCAATGACAACCCGCTCCGCATACTCAAAAAGAATAGATATTTCCCATCGGCTGTGATGATGGGGCATAATTCATGTGAAGGAGTATTGATACAATCCATGCTTTGTGCCGTGGTCCAGGAATTATCTGCCTTTTTAAAGCTGATATATAAGTCATTATACGGATTTGAAGAAAATTCAGAACGTGCGAATATGAGATAACTTTCATCGGGTGCAATGAAAGGAGTCGCTTCAGTAACTGTTATATCAGGGCTGTTGATAGAATCACCGAGACTCACTGGAGAAGTATAATCAGTTCCATTGAATCTTGAGACATAAATATCACCAAAATCCCTGTTATCATCCAACTGTCCGAAATATAAATTTCCATTTGCGGCAACTGACATCTGCCAATGCATTTCATGAGAATTAACCAGGTTATTCAGAGGCACTGGATCAGACCAGCTATCTCCGGATCTTTCAACACACCAAATACTTTCATTAGCTCTTTTTGTGATCCCGCTAATCGGCTGCATAGATGTAAAAAAAAGCTTGTTCCCATTGGGTAAGAAAAAGGGATCACCGGTACCATACGGGTTAGAGAAAGGAACTGCTTCTGGTGAAGTCCATGTACCGCTCTCTTTCTTTACATATAAAATATTTTTTACATCGGCTCCCATTTCTCTCCAATATGCTTCATTACCATCAGGTGAAAACACGATAGTTGTGTGTAATTCATATGTGAATATTCCCGGATCAAAAAGCTTAGGTTCTTCCCCGGGAGGATTTTGACCCAGATACTCCAAGGATTGTGCATTTGACAATGTAAATGATAATTGTTGGAGGAGTAAGATAAGCACAAAATATCGATATAACTTTTCTATCATCTTAAATTCCAATTTTATAACAGCGTGATTTTTAACCCGACGTCCAAAACATGAAAGCAGATTAACAGTAACAACTCAAAATTTATAAAAACTTTTAATTAGTATTTTAAAACAAGAGCAACTACCTCACTACGTTACACAACTGCCAAATTTACTTACAATCGACAACGCGTTCTCGCGGTCAGGTTGAATTGCATGATTATACAACACTAGTTAATTACTTCCCTTACAATTCTAAATCCATCATTACTCCCTGCGCGATCCGTTGGGCTACCACACCGATATGCTACCCTCATTTTTTCAGAATGTCCAAAAGCATGTCCTCCTCCACGTAAAACCCGCCTCGTTCCACTAATGGGTCCTTGTGGATCGATTAATAAGGAATCTGGACTAGAATCGACTTGATACCAATCTGAGCATCTTTCCCATGCATTTCCACACATATCAAAAAGACCAAAACCATTTGGTTCAAAACTGCCAACTGGTGAAAGTTCAGCGTATCCGTCATCATAATTTTTTAAATATTTATATCCTGGATGTTTTTTATGTAATGATTCATCCGGTACATTTGCATACTTTTTTCCTTGAATTTCAGGAATTGGAGAGTTCCCCCACACATACTTTGCTCGTTCTATTTTGCCCCTAGCTGCATATTCCCACTCTGCTTCAGTTGGTAGACGATATATTTCTCCAGTTAATTCTGATAATCTATTACAAAATTCAACGGCTTCATTCCAAGTTATTGCAACTGGCAAATTGGTGTTTGAAAAGTTAGCTGGTTTCTTGCCCATTACTGATATGTATTCGCCTTGAGTAACTTCATAAATACCCATATAGAATGATTTTGTGATTCTAACTAAATGAATAGGCATCTCGTCTTTAAGTTCTCCTCCCATATAAAATGAACCAGATGGTATTAGGTGGAATTTCATTCCATATTTATTCGTATAAACTTTGTTCGGTAAATTAAGAAAAGGTCTCGCTTTCTAAAAGTGTTATTACCAATTAAATTTGGTAAGACAATGAACATCAAATAGAAAGGAGACCTAATATGCAA
>JANQLA010000539.1 GCA_028280855.1 Melioribacteraceae bacterium | reverse complement strand
CCAGTTAACTTCGTATGAACCCTTCTTGAAGCTTTCATTTGCAATAAGAGTTTTAACTTCGCTACCCAGCATATCATATACTTTTAGCGATACGTTTTTATCAACAGGTATGCTAAACCTGATAGTTGTTGTTGGGTTGAACGGGTTGGGATAGTTTTGTTCGAGAACGTAGTCATCTGGTGTTACAATTGAAAGATCAAGAACTTTTATTCCGGTAGGGTCACCACCCTCTATTACTCTTATATTGTATGCAAATTCATTTAGAACAGTGTCTGCACGATCAACTACAAAATCAACAGAGTCAGTATTATACACGTAGAAGGTTGAAATAACTTCATCGTTCACACTTTGATATCCAAGTACAAGATCATCTATTCCATTCTGGTTGATATCACCCCGATCCATCTTGGCAATAAAAGAACCAAAAGTAGTATCAGTCCAGACTGTACCTAATGAATCGTAATGATCAAATGCTGTGATCATCGGATCACCAACTGGATACAAACTAGTCGAATAGCTGTTGCTATCGAGTAACGATCCACTACCATTATAATCCAGTACCGTTACATATCTTCCAGGGGAACCGCCTAGTACGAGTTCATCATCACCGTCACCATCTAAATCAGCAGCCCCGGTTCCCCAATACTCACCATTTTCCAAACCAACTTTTTCCCATGTCCTCTTTGAAATCACAGCAAATTGATTCTGGTTCCAAACCTCAATTCCATCTGAACCGGCTGGTATGTCAACGACAGCAACTTCATAGTTTCTCGGATTTCCACCGCCAATGTAAATTACACCATACATTTCCTGCTTACCGTCACCATCAATATCTAACGGATTCACACCCATATATGAAACAGCATCTTCATTCTCAGGATTCATATATTCAATATAAACGGGACCGGCTACGCCATCATCTGGATTTCCACCTGTTGGGAAAGTGTAGGTATCTGGTCCTGTCGGTTCAACAGAATAAAAACCAAAGAAATTCCATTGATGGTTAACTATCTCCTTGATTCCATCGCCATCATAATCGCATGCAAGCGAAAGCCAATGTGAACCGCCGGAAACATCAATTGTTGGATCGCCACCCTCAACTTGCCATGAAGCAAAACCTGGTGCATTTCCATTTATACCTAAAATGTAAAGTTGGTTATCTTCGTTTGCCGTTATGAGTTCGTCATTGCCATCACCGTCGAAATCATAAACTGTACCTCTCTCTCTATCCATTCTGTATCGAAGATGCCCAAGAGATTCGTGGATGGTTGTAGGAAATTGTATAATTGATGTTGTACCGTAGTCATTATCTGTACCGGTGAACTCAAAAACATTAATATTTCCCTCATACCGGGGACCATGTGGAAAAATAATTTCTTTTAATCCATCGCCATCCAAATCACCTGACTGAACCCAGCGTGGTGTGCTGTTGGGATTGTCTTCTGAAAATATTGGGGATGACCAAACTAATTCTAAAGTACCATTATTATATTCTAGTACATGCACTCTGCCACCGTTAGAGTAATCAACAGCGAGGATTTCCCTATTTCCGTCACCGTCAAGATCATCAGCGTAAAATGCACTGCGAATATGATTAGTAGTATTTGCCCACGGTCTTTCCGGATCCTCATTGTCAACAGAATTTGCGTTAAAAGACGAGATCTGAATCACTTGTCCAAATAAAATAGTACTTGTTAGAAACATAAACATAAAAAGTATGACTTTCTTCATACAAACCTCCATGCGAGTTATTAGTTTTTCTTTTGGGAAGCGAATGTGAACTTAATAAATTTTCTTTAAAAAAACAGCACTAAGCATTTTGCGTATTGGATTTTAGAAGGATTAAAGTTATATCATCGTTCTGATCCGAGAGACCAGTATGATAATCCAACTCTTTGAGTATAATGTCCATTATTTTCGGACACGATTTGTAACTATTTTTCTCGATTAATTTCTGAAAAATCTCGTATCCGAACTGTTCTTTTTCATTGTTCATTAACTCGGGCACTCCATCGGAGAATAGACTAATTACAGAATCGTTAGTTAACGGAATTTCTATTTCCTCGAGAACTTTGTTAAATACTTCACCCGATTCTAATCCTACCCCTATTCCTCTTGGCGTAAATTCTTTGGTGCCGTGCGAATTCGAAACGAGCAAAGGAGTATGACCCGCGCGGGCAAAAGTTATAGTTTGCTTCGCAACATCTAATAATGCTATTGAAACGGTTATAAACCAGTTTTTTTCTATTGACTGGAAAATACGATTGTTTAGTTCAATTAATATTTGTTTAGGGGATAAAAAACCGTCGCAATATAACTGAATCATAGTTTGCAGCTTTGACATATAAAAAGAAGCGGATAAGCCTTTTCCGCTTACATCGCCAATAACCGCGAACAGCTTCGTATCCGATACTTTTATTAAATCGTAGTAGTCGCCCCCGACGTGCATTGCAGGGATCATTTTACCGCAAATATCAAGTCCGCGCACATCCGGAAAGCTTGACGGCAACAAACTCATCTGAATTTTACGCGCGTTTTCAAGGTCGCGCTCCAGCTTAAGCTTATCGGATTCTGACAGGTAGAGCCTGGCGTTCTCTACAGCCACTGAAGTCTGATTTGCTGCCGAAGTTAAAAGCTCAAGGTCCTTGCCCGCAAACTTTGATCCGGCACGCTTTAATCCAAACATTAAAAATCCTATAACCTTCGACCTGATAAATAAAGGTAATATTGTATAGACACCTTCATCCTTTAATTCATCTGCATTGGATGGAAATACATTTTCGAATTCGTTTTCTTCAATTACAAGCAACAGGTTGGAATCTTTTTTTGCCAGTATGAACTTAGCCAGTGCGGCAATATCAACTTCAATGGTCTTTTCAACATTATTTAATCCCTGGTGCGCTTCA
>JANQLA010000528.1 GCA_028280855.1 Melioribacteraceae bacterium | reverse complement strand
TCCGGTGTAGCACCATTTGAAGCGCAAGGAGTTACTTTTGATGGAAATGGCGCATCGAATGTAAATATGCGTACAGTATTTTTGCAGAACGGCGGCACTCAGGCGAATATTGTTGATCTTGGCAGTTGTACCGTTAATAGTGTTAACAACGACCAATCGCCAAATAACAACGGGGTAATAATGTTTTCAGGTTACATGTTTATGGAGCTATGTACCGTAGTTGCTAAAGGAAGCGGCGCAGCAGAAGGAGTTAGCGCAAATTGGGGAGGCAATATTAATTTGCTTGACTGTAATGTAACCGGCTCATACTATGCATTGAACATTGACGGCAGCCAGTCTTCTATGACGGCTAAAGGGTGTACAATCAATGGTCCGGTTAGTCCGGGGGTAAAAATTATTAACAATTGATTAATGGAGTAATTAAGAAACTATTCAATGAGCAGGTCTGCTTTGTCCTGCTCACTGATTTCGTAATACTTTAACCTGCTTCAACCTTTATTTCGACTTTATTAAAACAGATTTTAGTCTGTCAATAGTGTCTAACACGTAATCCGGTTTCATCTCAACTATTTTTTCTTTGGCATAACTGTCCCACAAACACACCGCAACTTTACAACCGGCTTCTCTGGCAGCGGTAATATCCGAAGGAGCGTCGCCTATCATCAATGAATTCGATGCAGCTACATCAAACTTATTCAGCAACTTTGTTATACCTTCGCCAGATGGTTTATGATTTTGAACGTCATCGCCGGTAACAATCATATCAAAACAGTTATGAATTCCTAGCCAGCTTAGAGTTATTAAAGACGAATCACGACCTTTTCCCGTAAAAATTCCTAGATTCATATTTTGTTCAGATAATTCAGTCACAAGTGTTTCCATACCTTTAAACCTTGTGACCATTGAGTCGTGGTTTCGTCGATAGAAATCGTAATAATCTTTTCTGACAACTTCGTATTTGCTGTTAAAGTATTGTTTTAGTATGATATCTTCGGGAGGCCCGAACAGCGCAATTATTTCTTCATCAGTCAGAGTTTTGTTTGCATACTTCTTCATGACATAATTAAACGAAGCAAAAATTAGTCTATTAGTCGATGCAAGTGTACCATCAATATCAAAAATTATTGCTTCGAATCTGAAGGAAAGATTGTTTTGCATATAGTTCCTTTTGCTATAAAAAAGATGGGTTCAACAATGTGTTAAGTATCACCTGATGACAAAATTATTTTCTTTGTATTATTATTGTTCAAAAAGAACTATGATTCCATCCATATTCGAGGTAAGAAACAAGTTGTCTTCAACGCGCTGCACCGAGTGTGTTCTGGCTGCACCAAGGTTAAGCATTGTTTCGTATTTATAGTTCTTTTTGATCTTATAAATTTTTCCATTCTTTGCATTGAAGATAACATTAGAATCGTGCTGAATAATTTTGCCGGGCATTGTATCAAGTCCGTATTGAACGTTAACAACCTTAACCCAATTGCTGGTAATTGCCGATACAAAATGAAATTTATCACGCATGCCTTTTACATAAAGAATCCGGTTATCGTTTGATATACCAAGTGATTCCCATGCCTGGTATTTATTCTTCTTCCAGTTAGTTACACCCAGGTTGGC
Organism: Melioribacteraceae bacterium; assembly: GCA_028280855.1. Classification (GTDB taxonomy): domain Bacteria; phylum Bacteroidota; class Ignavibacteria; order Ignavibacteriales; family Melioribacteraceae; genus PGYT01. Next base: position 3,938 of record JANQLA010000528.1, on the reverse strand, counting down.
GTCGATAGCATACAAAGTTTTATTGGGCGAAATAAAGTAAACTCTTTTGCCGTCGGTAACGGGTGTGCAAGCCGCCGGTGAATAATAAAAGTTCTTAATTTCATCCCACTCCCAAATCATTAGCCCCGTGCGATCATCAATGCAATATATTTTACTATCCCATGACCCAAAGATTAATTTATTACGGAGATGCAGAGGCTTTGTTTCAATCATTCCCGAAGGCGCATCAAATACCCAGTACTCCTGCAAAGTTTCAACATCGTAGCAATAGACAGTACCGGAAGCTGTTCCCAATACCACACATGCATTAGAATTACTTTTTTTAGGAAACATTAATTTTTTATCGCCGTCATATTCATACGATATGAGTTTTGAAGTAATGCCGCTTTCAAACCCTATTGATTGAATTTGTTCTCCCGTAGTTGCGTTTAAAGTAACCAAATCTCCCTGAACGGTACCAACAACAAAATAATTGTCTACTACAACAGGGGTGCTTAAAACATTGCCGAAGGTATCGTACTCCCAAACACTGTTACCGGTGGAGTCGAAACATGTTACTAGTCCCAGCATGTCAACAGTATAAATAAAACCGTCTGAATAAACCGGGAGAGCAACTAATGTTGAATGCAGGTTTATCCTATTTTCAATTTTCGTTTTGTAATTGTTGAACTTAGGCGGTTCAGTAAAAGGGATTTCAAGCCGATTGGTTTTATCGAGCTTGCCCCATTGTTTAGGTTCCGACTCTCCTTCAATTTCATAAAACAGCATAAGTGAATCATTGTTCTCTACAATCGTGTAACCCCAGGATTTTTTCTTTTTACTTAATGTTGACCGAACCATCACAGCGGGAATACCATTGAATTTATCTATTTTATTATCGTGCCCATGACCGTTCATCGCGACTCTTACATTTTTGTCGTGCAATATATTAACGACTGTAAACCAGTTATCAATATCATCATTAAGCGGATGATGCGATACAAAGTAAATTTCTTTTGTAGAATCAATTTCTTCCAGTTGTTCATCGAGCCAGCTAATATCTTCCGGCTTAAAGTGCCCGCCACCGCCTTTCCAGGGTATGCCACTGTTTAGTCCAACAAAGACATCTTCACCTTGTTCAAAATAGAAGCGGTCGTCGTCCCATAACTCATCGAATTTGGTGCACCCGCTTTCACTCCATTTGGTATCATGATTCCCAGGGATTATGTGTAGGGGTATAGTGAGTCTGTCCAATATCTCCTTGGCGGTTTCTAATTCTTCATTGCTTCCTTTTTCAGCGATATCTCCTGAAGCAATAACAAATAAAAGTTCCTTATTCGCGTTTATTGATTGAACTACAGAATCCAATTCTATATCGGCATCTGGGAAGCCTATATGGGTATCTGTGATCCATGCGAATTTATACGACTGAGCAAAGAGGGAAAGCGTAATGGCAAAAAATATTAACGTGAATTTTCTCATAACCTTAGTGTAATGTTTTTGTTTTCAAAAGTTACTAAAATTTATTTAACCCTGTTTGAGGTAAGCAAAATCTGTTATGCTTTCCAGAGTATATTGTTGTTTCCATTGTAGTAATGGGAAAGATAAATTCCGATTATGCTATAAGACGTTGCACCGGTTTCAAGTTGTAAAAGCTTGTTGCTATCTTTATATTTCCAAGCTAAAATTTGATGAAAAATACAAATTAGATTTTAAGATAATTATCGATACGACTAGTATACGGAAGATTACGTTAGAATGGATAACATAAGAAATTTTTGCATAATAGCTCATATAGATCACGGTAAATCTACTATTGCCGACGGACTTCTTGAGTTCACAAAAACGATCGACCAGCGTGACTTAAAAGCTCAGCTTCTCGATAATATGGATCTTGAACGCGAAAGGGGAATTACAATCAAGTCTCACGCTATTCAGATGATTTACAATGCTAAAGGCGGAAACGAATTTACACTCAACTTAATCGATACTCCCGGCCACGTTGACTTTTCCTATGAAGTGTCCCGTTCACTTGCTGCATGCGAAGGTGCCTTGCTTGTAGTGGACGCAGCACAGGGAGTTGAAGCGCAAACAATAAGTAATCTTTACTTAGCAGTTGAAGCCGGGCTTGAAATAATTCCTGTTATAAATAAGATTGATCTGCCAAGCGCAATGACAGATGTTGTTGTTAAGCAGGTGGTTGATTTAATCGGCTGTGAAGAATCTGATATAATTAAAGCAAGCGCAAAGGAGCGAATCGGGATTGAAGAAATTCTTGAAACCGTAGTACTGAAAGTCCCGCCACCTGAAGGCGACCCCTCTAAGCCTTTGCAGGCGCTTATTTTCGATTCTATGTTTGATCCGTATCGGGGGGCGATTGCCTACGTAAGAATTGTAAACGGGGAGGTAAACGAAAAGGAAGAGTTGAAATTTTTTGCACACAATTTTCGTTACTCTGCTGAAGAAATTGGAATACTAAAATTAAACAAAGTACGAACTAATAAATTATCCGCCGGTGATGTCGGCTATATTATAGCCGGGATAAAAGACGTTCATGATACAAAAGTAGGCGATACAATTACGCTAGCGAAAAATGCAGCAGAAAAAAGACTGCCCGGCTACCAGGACATAAAGCCTATGGTCTACAGCGGATTGTATCCATCGGATTCGGATGATTACGAAGACCTTCGCGACGCGCTTGATAAGTTCATACTCAACGATTCGGCGCTGGTATTTGTGCCCGAAACATCAGCCGCGCTGGGATTCGGATTCCGGTGCGGATTCCTGGGAATGCTTCATATGGAAATTGTACAGGAGCGGCTCGAGCGCGAATACGGCTTAAATATTGTTACTACTCTGCCCAACGTTGAATATTTTGTTTTCAAAAAGGACGGTAAAAAAATTGTGGTTGATAATCCTGCCGATATGCCGGAGGTTGGAGATATAGACAGGATTGAAGAGCCTTATATTAAAGCGCAGATAGTTACACCCAGCGAGTACGTAGGCAATATAATGAAGCTGGCAATGGACAAACGAGGCACATATAAAAATACTACATATATTGATCCGACACGTGCAGACCTTGAATTTGAGTTCCCGTTATCGGAAATTATATTCGATTTTTTCGATAAGTTAAAATCCACAACCCGCGGGTATGCTTCACTGGACTATGAATACATTGGTTACCGGGTATCGAAGTTGATGAAGCTTGACATAATGCTGAACGGCGAGCCGGTCGATGCTCTTTCCGTAATTGTGCATAACGACCGCGCATATGATTGGGGAAGAAGGGTTTGCTCAAAACTGAAAGATCTTATCCCGCGTCAAATGTTCGAAATAGCAATTCAAGCTTCTATTGGAAATAAAGTAATTGCAAGGACTAATGTGAAAGCGCTACGCAAAAATGTTACGGCAAAGTGTTACGGCGGCGACATAACGCGCAAGCGCAAACTTCTTGAAAAACAGAAGGAAGGTAAACGCAGGATGAAACAAGTTGGTAATGTTGAAATTCCACAGGAAGCTTTCCTGGCAGTGCTTCAAATTGAAGAATAATTCTTGGAACAGAAATGTTACTAAAAATCTATAAGCAAGTGATTTTGGCAAACATAATCAGGTAAAAAATTGTTTAGTAAAAAAGAAGAAACGAAAAAGAAGAAAAAAAAGACTCCTAAAACTCCGGGACAAAAAGCAGCAGAATTTTTTAAGAATTTATTATTTGCAGCAGTAGCCGCTTTGCTAATTAAATCATTCCTTATTGAAACTTCACGGGTACCAACCGGTTCAATGGAAAAAACAATAATGATTGGTGATTTTCTTTTTGTTAACAAGTTTATTTACGGCTCTTACTCACCGCGCAATATTCCGTTTACAAATGTTGAACTTCCGTTCTTTCAATTACTGCCTGCATTCGCGGAACCTGAGAAAGGCGATATAGTTGTGTTCGAATACCCGGGCCATCG
>JANQLA010000483.1 GCA_028280855.1 Melioribacteraceae bacterium | reverse complement strand
TTAAACCCGTTGTGTGAAATAGAAAAAATCATTTAAACGAAAACGGTCTCACAAGTGTTAAGAAAAGTAACCAAACAAAACTTAAACACTTATAATGGAGACCGCTTATGCATAATATAAAAATAGTATTCGATAAAATGTATCCAATTGTTAAAAAATCTCTCAAAGATCATATAGATGCTCAAGGCAACATTCCCAGAGTTGGCAGAAAACCAAAGTTCCCGGATATATCAATTATTACTCTTAGCCTAGCAAGTGAATCCTTAGGAATAGATAGTGAAAATTATTTATTTGGTAAACTGAGAAGCCAATACAAAGAGGAGTTCCCAAATTTAATAGACAGAAGTCAATATAATCTTAGAAGGAGAAAACTAATTGGGCAAATAGAGAAACTAAGAAGCACTCTCTTTAAGAATATTATACCCGAGGAAAACATATTTATAATTGATTCAATGCCTTTAGAAATATGCAAAATAAGTCGTTCAAAGCGTTCAAAGATTTGTAGGCAATCATATGAGTCTTCACCGGATAAAGGTTATTGTTCTGCTCAAAACTCATATTTCTACGGATATAAACTACATGGTATCTGTAGTTTCGATGGTGTTTTCAATTCTATTGACATAACTAAGGCATCAGTACACGACATCCATTATCTCGAAGATGTAAAAGAACAAATCAGTAATGCTTACCTACTGGGGGATAAAGCCTATTTATCAAAAGAGATTCAGATTGATCTGTTTAGTTCTGTCAATATAAGTCTGAATGTTCCTCTTAGAAAAAATCAAGATAACTTCAAAAAACAACCTTTCCATTTAAGGAAAGCAAGAAAAAGGATTGAGACCTTATTTTCACAGTTATGTGATCAATTTATGATAAGAAGAAACTATGCTAAAACATTTGATGGTTTTAGAACTCGTATTTTATCAAAAATTACTGCTATGACTATTTTACAGTTTATTAACAAATTTATTAACTACAGACCTTTGGGCAATATTAAATATGCCCTGGCTTAATTTCTCACAACGGGTTAATAACTGATATTTATTATAATAATTATTTCATATACTTATCAAAAAACGCGATCATTTTTTCGGGATGAATTCCAAAATAGTTATAGCCGTCAAATCTACGGTTAGTACCTTCTATCCAGAATAACTCTTTTTCTTCGGATGATATATTATCGAATATTTCCTGGGCATCCTGCGGGTTGTTTGTCCATAAATCTTCTTTTACCTGAGCCATAAAGAACGGAACCTTTACAGCGTGCGCATAGTTTTGAGGATGCATTTCTCCATTGGTGAAACCTCCCAATTTAATTTGTTCTAAATCCATTAGTTCCATATAATCTCCTACACCCATTAAACCTGCAAATGTACTCATAAGCGCGGTCATTGAAACAGCTAACGGTCCCATAAAACAATGTAAGTCTGTAAACAATTCCGGTTTTCGATACATAGCTTCCATAGCCGCGTTGGCTCCCGTACACCTGTTGTATAGTCCCAATTTCATTTTACTTAGTTTTGGGTGGTTTTGCACGTATTTTTGAGCGCCAACTACATCACGCCATTCGTATCGACCAATACCACATATTCTTCCGTTAGCAGCGCCGCTATTACCATGATTTCTTAAATCGTATGCTAAAATATTGTAGCCTGATTCGGATAGGTGTTTCATATGAGCGACAAAGTCAATTTCCAAAGTATCAACACCGGAAAAGGGAACTCCAAAATGTCCGGTAAATCCTGACCGGCTCATTGGCATTGGATGATTTATAATTATGAGGTTCTCTGTTTCTCCGCCAACAGCGGGAATGTACCAGCCTTCCAACGGAACGCCGTCATCTGATGTGAAGTAAATATCTTCCCATTGATTAATTCCGTGATCAGCAGGAGTTTTATGTACCGGTGTGCGAAACATTGGTCTTACGGCAAATTCCGCAAAATATTTTACAGTAGCGTATTTTTCTTCCGAAATTTCTTCTCTTTGTTGAATGGCTTTTTCAAAACTTTCCTTTCCCATTCTGTTTATTGACGGATTGATTTCATAATCTAATGTTTTCTCGAACATCTTTATTTCCTTTCAATAATTAATGATAGTACAAATGTACTGTTCACTTGCAGGAAGTAATGAAAACAAATTAAGGAAATGAGGATACAAATTACTGATTGGTGTAACCGGTTGGCGATTTACCAGTTACTTTGCGAAAAAGGCGGGAAAAATAATTTGGGTATTCAAAACCCAGCTGATAAGCAATTTCGGACACAGTATTTTTTTTCAGAATTAATAATGATTTTGCCGCCTCAACAATATGTAGATGAATGTGTTCCAGCGCGGGTTTCCCCGTATAAAATTTAACTAGATCGCTTAAATAATTGGGAGTTACATTTAGTTTTTTAGCAAAGTAATTAACGGAAGGCTGTATTATGTCAATGCTTTTCTCATGCCGCGCGTAATAGTTATCAAGCAGTGAAAAGAAGTCTTTCACGATCTTATTATATTGTTCTTTTCTTTCACCAAACTGCCTTCTGTAAAATTCTGAAACATGCGCAAAAATTAAATTACAATAAGCCAGTAACAGATCCTTTGAAAAAACTTCTTTATTATACTCTTCAAGGGCCGCTCTAAAGTGTTGAGTAATGATTATTTCTTCTTCCTTTTTTAAGGTTAAAGCCTCGTGCAGTCCATAGTTCAGGAAAGAGTATTTAAGATGCTGATTGTTCGAGATCAAGTCCTTGGTTATATTTATAAAATAGCCATTCCAGGGAGTATCAGTTTTCCACTCAATTGATTGATTTGGACTGGAAAAATACATGTAACCTTTTTCCTTGTCATCTTCAAGGCCGTACTTAATAGAAATACGATAGAAATTAGGATAAACCGGATTTGATGATAATAAGAAGTCAGGCGGATATGCGCCAATGTCAATAAATTCGTGTTTGGGGCCTCTAACATTTGTGTATTCGTTGAATGATTTTATAGTATCAAATTTCATATAGTTTTAAATTACTTTTTACCCATGCAGACTTAAAAAAAATTGACTGCCGTTAAATTTATTTATGATCAACTTTATTTTAATATAGTTGAATAGGCAATAAATAAAACGCAGCCCTTAGTGAAACTGCTTTTTTCTTATTGACGGCTATACACTATTAGCTGTAGTTTTTAATCATTTTAAAAATATTTTATACTCCAGATCTTTTATATCCTTCTAAAAACATTGGTTTGAATATTCGCATGTAAATTAATCCGTTTAACATTACTCCATTTTCTAATTGTATCTCCATCAGTAATCATTTAACTGCTTCATTCCTAAATATTCACAAATGGTATTTTGATTGAAAGTTTCAAAGTTTTTCGGTTCTGAATAATCTATTATTTTGGAAAATTATACATATAAACTGTCAAACAATACTGACCTTTGATCTATATTTAAACAGCGATAAAACCACTCATGCTAATACACAATGCTTGCGTACGTTATTTATTCTTTAATTTCTTTACATGCGCGCGTAGTTTTTTCATAGCCCAGTCATAATGACTTGATGTGACAGAAACACAATAACTTCCTAGAGTTGACCCACCAGTCCAGTCAAAAATCTGTTTTGTAAAAAGTTCTTTATTAGAAAATGTTTCTATCAAATTCATTACAGCTGTGTGGCTTTCTTGAAACATTTTTTTAGAATCTGTCAGCTTTGTAACTTGGTGTTTTTTCCATAACTCTACATTCATTTCTCCATACGTCTTCCAATTGTATGGCTCAGGAAGGAAGTCAGAATTGTTTCCTTCCATATTTGTCGGAACCCACTTTAATAGCATTTGATGCCATTCGTAAAGATGGATTAAAATATCTCTTAGGTTTTTGTCTCGCTTCCAGTGAGCTTCTTTTTTTTTCGTGTCTTCCGAAAAATCAAATTCAGTATTCAACTCATTTTCTGTTAAAGAGTCAATCGATTTCCAAAGCTTCTCATAATTCGTATTAGCAGCTTCGATTAAGTCGTTTTTTGATGTTGGTCTTGGCATTTTATTCTGTTTTTAATGTGTGATAACGGCCTCGGCTATTAGCAGTTGGGGTTTTTTACCCTAACATTTCTGTTTAGCACGGGCTTTTGTTTTATTTTTATCTTTTTGGTTAATTACTTATGCCTCAATTGCTTATAGCCAATGTTAAGCTTAGTTACTTTTTTATTCAACTGCTGGTAGAATGTATTTTTCTAAAATTTCAAAAGGTTTTTCCTCCATTTCAGGAAACAGATTGTAATTACCTCCCGTAAACGTGATAGTCATTTTTATCTCAGGAATAATAATTAGGAACTGACCTCCATTTCCCCAAGCCTCAATAGTTTTCATTTTTTTACCGCCAATATCTCTTTTCAATAACCGCCATAAATATCCATAGTCTGAATTCTTTGGCCAACTACTTTGAATATAAGGTTGTGTTGATTTCTCAATCCACCCAGAAGAGACGAGTTGTTCACCATTCCATTTTCCTTGGTTTAAAACCAAAAGGCCAAATTTGGTAAAATCAATTGGTCTTAAATAAAAATCTCCGGCCAAGTAACCTCTGCCTTTTGGGGAAGTTCTCATTTGAAATTTTTTGATGCCCATCGGCAGGAGAACATCTTCGTAGAGAAACAGCGGAAGATATTTTTCGGTAGATTTTTGGATAATACCAGTTAGCAAATTCATACCACCTGATGAGTATTCGTATTTTTTCCCAGGCTCGTGCTCGGATGGAAGGATCAATTTGTAACCTACCCAATCATCATTGTTCCATTGCATTTCGTCTTCGTCTTCCAGTTTTAAACCTGAACTCATCGTTAAGACGTGATGAATCGTTATGTCCTTTTTTCTTACATCTGAAATATCATACTCGGGATAATATCCCAAGATTGAATTGTTTACATCAATGCTTTCATTTTGCATCATTGCTTTTCCCAATAGTAATGATGAAATGGACTTGAATGATGACCTGATATCATGTAGGTGCTCTCTATCGTAACCGTGAAAATACTCCTCAAAGACAAGTTTATCATCTTTGGTGATGATAATGCTATGTATGTGGTCGTATTTTCCGCTATTCATTTTAGGCATGAAGTCAAACATCGAAGCATTTAAACCAACCTCTTCGAGAGAAGCCGTTTCTAAAAAGTTGTCTACAGGATTTGGAACTTTATAGGTGTATTCTTCTTTTGATAATGGTTTATACCCATTGAAATCTGAAGGGTCAAGTTTGGTCAATTGTATTTCTCTATTTCCGCCTGCATTTCCATAGGATAATTTAAGGTTGTTTTCGTTTGTATTGAATTCAGCGGAAATCCTAAATCTGTCATTTGTAATGTCGAAATCAATATCATTCCCAGTAATTTTGACTGAATCAATCTCAAAGTGCAATTTTCTGTTTTCCTTGTTGCTTTGAATTTTTGCCTGAAGTATGCCTAGGCTATCTTCATAAAACTCTAAGTACACGATATAGTCCGTGTCTATGATTTCAGGTTTTTGAATATCAGATACCCACTCGTCACCTGCCTTTGAAAAAGTTAAACTTTGACTCCAAAGATCATTGGTTAACACTCCATAAAGGTTGGGCGCATCATTAATGTAAGTTGCATCGAATCTTAGTCCATCCTCAGTCTCAAAAAAAAGATAATTATTCTCATTATTCAGTTCAAAGCTTTTCTCCTTTCGATTTTTATACATAGTGGCTTTTTGAGGTTTAGCGACTGGTTGTAATACGATTGAGTCATATTTTGATTCTGTTTGGAATAACAATCCTGACCAAACACCTATTAATTCTGTTTTGTCAAAATCCGTTTTTTTGTCACAACAAGAAAAGAGTAACAGGATTGTTATTAGAATCGGATAGATTTTTGAATTCATTCAGATTTTCATTGTAATTAATTCTAACATCGTAATAAACGCAATGCGTTTATAAGGCTATAAGTTAATTTCTTATTAGTCTATTACGAAAATATGCTACGGCTTATGAAGAAACAAGAGTATATTGGTTGCCCTTATTCCAAAAGCAAATTTGTTACAGGCTTTATTACCGACTAGGATAAAGTGATGAACCTCGATAGGTTTGATTTGGATGAAGTTTGTTAACAATAAAGCTTTTACAGAAGGCAGCTCTTAATCGGGCTGCCTTTTTTTACTAACAACCAGTATATGGAGATCGCGGGTTTCATCCCATGAACTTAAATCAACCTACTGTAATTGCTAATACCCGATAAGAACAGCCACAGCAATAAACGCTACTGCTATAATTATACTTATAATGAATAATGGTAAGACAAACCTGAACCATTTTTCAAATGAAATTTTGGCTAGTCCCAGCATGGCCATCAATACGCCATTAGTAGGTATAATAATATTTGACAGGCCATCGCCTAAGATGAATGCAAGCACCGCGGTTTGCCGTGATATTCCGAGTAAATCTGCCATTGGAGTCATCAACGGCATTGAAACTAATGCCTGACCTGAGGCTGAGGGTATAAAAAAATTGAGGGTCGATTGAAATACCAGCATTCCTTCCGCTGCGACAATTTTAGGCATGGACATAAGCGCTACACTTGCGTGATGTATCAATGTATCTATTATCATTCCCTCTTCAAGCACCACGGATATACCACGCGCCACACCAACCACTAACGCAGGAATGATCATTATCTCCAGACCTTTCGTGAATGCCGCCATTGATTCATCACCTGTCATTCCCGCTATTTTAGTTATAACTATCGTGATCCCGATAAAACATGCGCTCATTTCAATCAATCCCCATCCAATTGTTTTGACGGCAGTAAGAACTGAAGCATACGATAACACAAAAAATATGAGAATATATATATGCTTTCTTTCCAATTTTACCTGCTCGAACGATCCGAATTCATCTAATTCGAAGCGATCGTCGGGCATTAAACTAAGGGAAGGATTTTTCTTCACTCTATCCCCATAACGCATAAGAAAAAAGAAACCGGTTGCCGCTAAAGCTGCGAATAAAACAAGACGCAATCCCATACCTGAACCTATTTGCAATTCAGCAATGATTTGGGCAATCTGAACAGTAAACGGGTTAGTTACACCGGAGGTCCATCCCAATAAAATAGGTATATTTAACAAGCCCAGACCAAATAGTCTGTCGTAGCCTAATTGTTTGGAGAGGAAAAAAAACACAGGAATAAGAGCAATGGTTTCCGGTCCTATTCCCATAAAGGACGAGCCGGTAAAAAGTGTCATGTAAATTAAAAAGAGAAGCTGTTTTGGCTTATTCCGGAATCTCGAAATTAATCCAAACAGGAACGCGTTGAAAGTTCCTGTATGTTGTATTAGTGTGATAACTGCCCCTATAATAAAAACGTAAAATACCAGTACGGCCGAATCACCTAATCCTTTTGGAATTGCTCCCAGCACACCGAGTAAAGAAACCGGGGTTGATTTTCCCTCTACTTCTTCACCTACAAGTACTCCTTTTAATGAATAGTGCTTGGGCATCTCTTCGTAACTGCCCGGAACAACAACGGTTTGGGTTCTGTCTTCATATTCCCTGGTAGTCCTTTCATAACTTCCGCTGGGGATGAAATAAGTGAGTACAGAACAGAGAACTATAATCCAAAAAAGAAATATAAAAACGTGAGGAATTTTAAATTTTCGCATATTATTAGAGGCTTTCGAGTTGTTATATTTTAGTTAGTATTATCGTTGACGTAACGCGGGTATTGAAAAACATATTGTTTGGCGGATGTTTTGTCCTATTTTTATTCATTAAACTTTATCTGATTCTTCTAAAAAGTTTTATCATTTTGTTACTGTATGGTTATAGTGAAGCTCAACACAACAATAAAGCGTTCTACCAATTTATAACGACAAGCAGGCGAATTACGTTCATTAGCAATAGAAGTAAATTATTTTATTCGCTTATGATGAAAATATGCCAATGCAGGTGAATGAACATGAGTATATAATAATGCTACGGTCGTGCTTCTTCTGAAAGTAAATTCGTTACAGACTTTATTTTAGCTTGAGATAGAGTGATAAATCTAGATCGGTTTTATCTTGATTAGCTGATTACACAGATTCAGTTAACAGAAAAGGCAGCTTATACTCGGCTGCCTTTTTTAATTGCTCATTGCTATGCAGACAAACTCTCTGAAGTATTCCAAACGCCGGTTGCAGCAGCTTCTTTAACAAAGTCCGTAAAGTCTTTAGCTTTTCTTCCGAGAACTTTTTCCACATGATCTGTTACAATTGAATTTTCTTCGGTTAACACTTCGTTGAAGAGATATGTTATCAGCCAGATATGGTCTTCGGGCACATTGTGCGCTTTGAGCATTGCGCCGTATTCATCCATGCTAATAGGGTTGAATGTTATTTCTCGATTCAGCGCGTTAGAGATTTCTTTTATCGCTTGCGGAAATGTGAACCGGCGCGGGCCTGTTAGTTCATATAATTGTCCGTTATGCTTGTCATCAATCAAACACTCAACAACGACATCTGCTATATCATCAGTGTCAATAAACGGAATTCGCGCATCGGCTTTTGGTAAAGCTACATATCCCGCGAGTACCGGATCGAGGAAAAAACTCTCGCTAAAATTTTGGTTAAACCAGCTCGCACGAACAATTGTCCATTCAACACCTGAACTCATAACAGCTTGTTCGCATAGTTCTGCTTCTTTTTCTCCTTTACCTGAAAGCAATACGAATTTTTGAACGCCGCTCTTTATTGCTAAATCGGTAAATTGTTTTATTGCATCAAGCGCGCCGGGCACTGCTAAATCGGGCTGGAAAGTTACATACACTGAATAAATTCCTTTAAGCGCTTCCGCCCAGGTATCCGGTTTTTCCCAATCGAAAGCGGGAGTTGCGCTGCGGGATCCGATTCGAACGGACTGTCCGTGTGAAGTTAATCTTTCCGCTACTTTACGACCTGTTTTTCCTGTTCCGCCGGTTACTAATATTTTTCGTTGTGTCATGATGGTTCTCCTTTTAATTTATAATATAATGTTTAATTGTTTGCATTCTGTAAGCAAGCAATTATCAGCAATAAAAATGAAACCGCTGAACATACCGTCCTTATTAAGTTTAGCGCGTTCCACTTATTTTCGAATCCGCTACGGAAAGTCTCCATTTGTTCAATGGACATTGATTCTATCTGCAGCGATTCAAGACTGTTGTTTAACGGAATATTCCCGGCAATTGTAACTGCCATTATTCCCAGTATATAAAGTATTGTTGCTGATATTATTAACCATGATTGTGCCTGATCCTGTGAAGTAAAGGATACGTATGAATGATATATAAGCAGTGCCAATACGCCGAAAAACGCGATGAAGAATGCGGGATTTAAAATTGCGCGGTTCATGGACTGAAATGCTTTTAAGTAACTTGAGTTATCGATTTTTGCGAGACCTGGTGTTACAGAAATTGTCCACGCGTAGAATAATCCCGCTATCATACCTGAAAACAATGTAGTAGTTATTAGTAATATCGAATTCATTTTACTTTCCTTTTTTTGAAAGTAAAACTAAGATGATATCACGTCCGAAAATTGAACAAAACCGACAAAGTTAGTTTGCGGTAATTTGCTTCAGGTAATAGGAGGGCGTTTGCCCCGTATATTTTTTAAAAGTTCTTATGAAGTGTGATTGATCTGCAAATCCGCTGTCGCTTCCAACCTCGGTAAGTTTCTCAAAATTGGATTGATTCAATTTGTGAAGCGAGGTTTGAAACTGGATAATTTTTGCGAACTGCTTTGGTGTTAAGCCGACTTGCGAAATGAAGTTGCGCTCAAATGTACGCTCGGTTATGAAGAGCTCGTCTTGTAGATCTTTTAATTTAATACGCCCGTTCTCCTTTATAATTAGTTCGATTGCTTTTTGGATTCTGTCATCCTGCGATACTTTATGTGATTCAACCAATTCCAGAATTAATGCAGAAATGATTGTTACACGTTCTTCAAGCTTCACTGAATCGACTAATTTTTCGTGATATGATTTCACGTCGATATGATTCAGTTCCAGCAAATCAAAGCAATCATCATTCAGTATTTTGGGATCAATACCCAACAAGTACTTTGAAGCAAAAGGGTAAAGCTGAACAACTACAAAACTGAATTTACCTTTTGTATCCAGCGAAGCCGGTTCCACGGTTTGACCGTACAAAAACAGTTCGGATAATTTCTTTTTTTTCGGCAGAAAATAAAATTCATTTTCCGATTGCTGGAACATAATCCCCGGGTATCCATCTGCATACAACTGAATATTTGTATGTGTGTTGGGATCATCACTTTCATCAACCATTATGCAGTTAACATACGGTTCCAAATTTTGGGGAATTATATACTCAACTTTTTGCATGGCGGAATATAATATCCATTGAGGTAATAGGTTTAATTCGAACGATTAAGAAATCTCAAGCTTATTTCGGGAGGATATATTCACTTTTTTGATTAAATGGCTATTCAAAATGATTTCTTCACATTTTACCGATGAACATGACGCTGAATATATTCTCGCAATGCAGAATTTAACAACGTTTGATAACCTGTTTTTCGTTCACTTGAAAGTTTTTTAAAGTACAAAATAATATCGTCATCCAGACGAATAGTTGTAGATTTTTTATGAGGTTTATAAAACCTGCCCCTAACACCCTTAGAAAAATCATACTCCTTTTCTAATTCAAAATTATCTTCTTTAGAAATTTTCATATTGTTTTCGTTCATCGTTTGTCGCCTTCCTCGCGCTAATAATTCTGATAACTTCCTCTCCGTCATTATCAAAATATAAATTTGCCACTACGATTAATTTATAATCTTTACTTTGTCCAATAGTAATCCATCTTTCCTCAAAATAGCCAAACCTTTCATCAAGTAAAGAAATATGCAATGGATCATCAAATACGTCTTTAGCTTCTTCAAAGGAGATATTGTGCTTTTTTATATTCCTTTTATTTTTAAGTTCATCCCATTCGAAGCGCATGAGTAATAATAAAACATTACATGTACATTGTCAATACATTTCAAAACAGTTATAAACTTATATATTTGACATGTGAGTTTGAGTCGGAGCTTATCTAAGTTATATGTAATTACCATAACGTATTAAGTTTAGTTGAATTATGTAAGCTGGTGTCAGCATAAGCGTATATAAAAGGAAATGCGGCAAAATTATTCAAACAGCTAAAGGTGTCTTTATTCACATTATGTACGTTATGATTTTATTGGCTATTTTAATTAACTATCCTATCTACTGCATTTTTAGCTGATTGCGCTGCACTTTGAACAGAAACCCAATCTTCACCATCGGTGTATTCTGCGCCGGCAAAATATACCTTATCAGCCACTGGTTCACCCAGCTTTCTAACAATTCTCCAATTTGCGTAATCGGAAAGGTAACCTGCTTTTATAAACGGTTCATTATTCCAATTTTGGGAAATATGTCCTATATAATTATCCGATGCCTGGTTTGCGTAAATAGCATCGAGCTCGCTTAACATATAATTTTTTAATTCGGTTTCTGAGAGTAGGGCATAATCTTGCGCGGGTTTACCAATTGCAAACAGGCCTGGAAGAATTTTGACCATATGCTGCATCATAGTATAGTTTTTGTCCGTCAGTTTCGGGATTGATGTCAAAGCCAATCTGGGTATCATAAAATTTTTGAGAAAATTCTATAAATGCCTTAAATCCATCCCAGATTATTAATTCTTTCATTGCGTCTAATTTGTCAGCAGGCAAAGCAGGCGTGAAGCCGATCATTTGTGATTGTAATACTTTCAGCGGTACCGATATTATTATCCTGTCGGCTGTGTACTCTGTGCCATCCGATGTACCTACAACGATTTTCTCGCCTGAATAATTAACAGCGTCGACGATCCGGTTATAATTTATACGATCCTGGATAGACGGCGCTATATATTGCTGGTAAAAGTTATACCAGGAGTAATTAACGAATTTTATGTCAGAGTCCACAAGTTCAGTTACATTCAACCGACCATTTTCCCAATGGGCGTATGTATCCGTTTGCCTATCGTAATTAATTGTATTTACATTTACATCAACAGAAGAGTCGTTTACAATTTCGTTAAAAACTCCCAGATCGGTATGAATCCACTCAGCGCCCAATGGAATAGGAAAATCGACAAAATCTGCATTGATTTTAATTCTTCCGCCGTAATTAGAAGATGCTTCCAAAATTTCAAAATCCACACCCAGTTGGTTCAATAAGTATCCTGCAGATAGTCCGCCTACTCCCGCTCCTATAATAAGTACCTTTCCTGAAAAATCAATATTTCCCGTTTCATCTTGTTCAGCGCAGGAAATATATGATGTATAGAATGGAACACTTATTCCCAATATTCCACAAATCTTGATGAACTCTTTTCTTGTCATTTGCTTTTTTATTGTTTACAAGGTGCCACAAAATGCATTGCCCGGATAGAGGAGATGCGGGGTAAACGGTTTATTGGGTATAAATTCTTAAATAAGCTAACCATTATCCATTTATATTAAGTATTGTTTTAAATATAATGTTACTTGTCCAATGCGATCTATACTCATTATATTTCATAATCAAATTTGCACGGCGGAATATAAAAAGAAATGCGGTAAATTAGACTCAGAATTGATGTATAGCGCTGTTGCCACCCGCAGGAATGGCTACGCGTCATACGTTCATGTTGGCGGCAGTTTTATTTCCCAAATCCGTTTGCCGATAACCAATTGGACATAGTCTCCAAATATTCATCACAAAATTCTGGATTCTTCAATTTTTCATTTGAAGCGCCTGTTTTGCATTTCAGTATAGCATGATTACCATCCGGGAACGACTTAATTGTCAAAATATTCTTTTCTCCCAATGTTCCTTTATAAAGTGGAATTGTTTTTCTCCAATCAACCACATAATCTTTCTCTCCATATATTGCTAAAACAGGACAGTTTATTTTGTGCAGCACATCTTTAAAGTCCGGTATTAATATATATTTATTAGTTAAAGAATCTCTTTCTAATATGGAGGGGTGTTTCATTATTTCTTTTTGTTCTCTATAATAGGCTTCCTCCGAAATTTCTCCTCTTCTAACATTATTTACATAACTTGAGCAAAATGAGTCTTTCCTAATATTCTGCTGTGCATCTAGCCAATCTTCATATTTACCTCCTCTTTCGAATATCACTCCGGAACGCAAATATTCCGAAACCAAAAGTTTTGCCTCTTGCTCATCCTTTCCCGCAAATCTTAAGTCTGACTCAAACTTATAAGGCCAGGAATCCAATCGATCTCCTCCACTTACCGATATCCAAAAAGCTATCGATGGATAATCTGCAATTACTAAAGGAGTAATCCAACCACCTCTGCTGCCGCTCCATAATCCAATTTTCGAAGAGCCCGGCAAATCAAGTCTTTTTATTTCTTTAATTGCAGCAATTATCTCTTTGGCACTATTTTGAACTGTTTGATTGTGATTATAATCTCCTTCACTTTCACCACACCCTGATTTGTCCCATCTTGCACAAGAAAGTCCCTGATTTGTAAAACAACTAAATAAAGAATCATTATACCAATCTCTATATCCGTAATTTGTTTTCCCATGGCCGGGTACAATAATTACAAGAGCATCAGGCTTGAAATCTATGGGAGTATCTATAAACCCATGTAGTCTTTTACCTTCAAACGAAAAACTAAAAGTATCCGTCTTATAATTTTCCTGGGCATGAATGGATGTCATAGCCCATATTAGCCCAATGATTATCATTATTATTTTTTTCATATTTATCAATTCAATTACAAGTTATTGTAGCAGTGCTACGGAATTATTGCCACCCAACGTCTCGTACGTAATACATGTCTGACTAATAAACTCTGTTACATCGACAGGCAGGCGCATTACGTATAAGGCGAATATATGTTATATCATTATTCGTAATTTACTCAAAAATTACAATGCAAATGAAGAAGCAAGAAATTATTGAATTTCTCCTTTGACGTTATAGTGAGTCAATAAGTTTTTATTCAGCTTTGTGAATTTATGCTATAACCGCGGATTTATATTGCAGGTTAAACAATCTTCTAATAATTCTAAATTAGTCGTCTAAACGTTCATATGAATGACTGTTATCGGAAAAAACAAAATACGAGATTTTGTTGTTTTCATTCCGCCCAAAGAAAATCATTTCCCGTCCATCTTCTCTTACGAAAATATCCTTTTCACGAGCTACATAGACATAGTCATTAAGTATCAGTTTATCATCTTTTACATTGATTGGAATGGGATTGCCTTTTTGCCAGGCGCCTTTATCAAACTCTTCGTCACTGCAGGTATGACAGTAAATTCCGAAAACATAATCGCCTTCATATTCATCCAATTCCAAATTCATTTTTGAATCAGGGATAGGGTAGTCAGGCGTATTCTTCTCTATTCCAAAATGATCGAGTATTACATTCATAACTGGTCTGCCGATAGATACCGAACCTCCTCCGGCCTCCCCGTTGCGGTTTGCGGCAACAAAAAAACCAATGTTCAAATCAGGTATCAATTCCATAGCGCAATTCACTCCAAGCATATCACCACCGTGACCTACCGTCCGAATATTAAATAGAACCTATTCTACGTGATTCCCAGAGACCATGTGTCATGCCTACAAACTCCGGGTGCGGCCTAAACTGTGGCGCTATTACACGCCTCATGGTTTCCGGTGTAAATAGTTGTCCATATTCATTTCTGCCGTTATTAGTTACTGCTTCGAGCAGGTGCCCCATATCGCCTGGCGTAGCATCGATAGATGAAGCAGGTGGTGTAAGATAGACTTCATAAGGCATGGTTCTATATTGACCATCAATGTAGCCATGTCCCTTTGCCAACCGATCTAAATTTCTTGACTCGACCTCAACGCTTGTTGAACTCATACCAAGGGGTGCAAATAATTCTGTGTGCATGGCTTCTTTAAAAGAAAGTCCTGTTACATCTTCAAGTATTACCCCTGCGACCGTTGTTCCGTAAGTATCATAGGTAAAATGCTGTCCCGCAGGTCGAATTCGACGCATGTTACCTTGTCTCAAAAATTCAGATATGCCGGGTCTTTTCGCCTTCCGAACCCCCAATGGAAGTTCGAAATCATGGATTTGGCGCCCGTAACCAATCTGGTCAAAGCCACCGGTATGTGTCAGTAAGTGTTTAATTCTTATTGTATCCTTTAGATCATATGGGTTTTCGATTCCGTCAATATATTTTGATAAGGGATCGTTATAATCTACAAGCCCTCTATCAATAAGTTTAGTTAATACAAAAAAGGTAAGCGCCTTCGATATGGAACCAATTCTAAAAATTGTAGAATCAGGATCTACTTTCTGATTGGTTTCTATGTTAGCAATACCATAGCCCTGTTTATAAATAGTTTCGCCGTTTTGCACAATAACTACAGAGACACCGGGAATATGTTCATCCTTCATTTTTGCTAGTATAGTCTCATCAATTTTTTGAAATAGAGTAGTATTAGAGTTAGCTGCGAAGCTTGTTGAAAAATTATTATCCTTTGTTTTTTTAGATTGACACGATATTAAGAAGAAAGATGTCAATAGTGTTGTGATTAAAATTGAGCGAACGTTTTTGAATGTAGTGGTCATAATTTGTAAACTTTCTTTGCATTGAAAAATTTAACAACATGTTTTTAGATCTATAGAAGGCTCACATCCGTCTGATGTGGAGCGATTATTATTTTTTGAATGACAAAACTATTCATCGCATCATGATTTTTTCAATTTTATTGCTGCCGTTAAGAGCAATCTTCATTTGCTTAACACCGTAAACTGTTTCGATAAATATTCTAAAATTGCTTTCGGGCAGATTATGAATGTTAACTATCTTCGCCTCAAATGAATCATTCCAGACGGTTTTGAACTTTTGAAGTGTACGCGAAACCGTTTCTTGATGATTTAGCGTTACATTCTTATCAACAAACTCGTTAATGGAATTATCGGAATTTGAATTCAACGCTTCGATTAAATCGCCAATCAATTGAGCGCTTTGAGGGATAGCAATACTATGTTCCTTTTCTACTTTTATTCCTTTGGCAATTTTTATCGACTCATCTATTGCTTTGTCATAATGCACAAGATAGTCGGGTATTATACCAATACCTTCCAAATCTTTGTTATCTACGACATGTTCTGATCGTTCATAGGGCCAATGAAGTAAGAATACATCATTCATTAAATACGTCATTGTTCTATGTGCAGCTCCCGGTGTTCGCTCACCGATTACAACCGCCCTATCATGTAATTGAAGTCTTTGAGTAAATATTTCAGCCGCCGAAAATGTTGATTGACTTGTAAGAATAATCAATCTCACTCCTGATAGCGTCTTTGACTGAGCTTTTGGTACTGCCCAGATTTCCTGGGGAGGTTTATTCCATTGATAACTGGTCCCTAATTTTTTCTCCTCGCTAAAAAAGTATCCTATTAAGTGATTTACTGTTTCGTCAGATCCGCCGGAATTGTCTCTCAGGTCTATTATTATTGACCTGGAGCCCTCCAGCGATGACATCAGATTATCGATCTCTTTTTCAAATTCCTTACTCAAATTCGGGAAAACATCGAATTTTAAATAATAAATTCCTTCGGTTACCAGTTCTTTTTGTATCACTGGTTTCATTTTTGATTTGGAAGTGATTGAGGATTTTTCCTGCTCTGCTTCATATAAATCAACTTTTAAATGGAGGTCATTTGATAATATATATAAATCACGATTTAAGGTTTCCACAAAGATATCAGCTTCGGCAATTTTCGAATAATCGCTGTTTTTTATTTTAGCATCTAGCTCTTTCGCTATTTGCTTACCTTTTTCAGTCCATAAAAACTCATTTTCAAAACTCGTCACGAGGTCATTTAAAAACTCGTTCTTTTGTTTTTGCGGCAGATTAATTTGCCCAAAAGTTAAGTTGGTTGTAATAATTACCAGAAGCAATGTCTTAATTAAAGATTTCATCTAATTTGCCCAACACAATAAATTTGTTCTCATTGTGTTAGTTAGACTCAGCATCTTTTAATACGTTGCAACCGATCAAATCTTTTTTGATTCTTTTCTCGTGACCTCTCCTCAAACGCATTGCTTATGGTAGGTATAGCATAAGCTTACAAAGGAATGTTTATTGGTGAATCGGCATTGCGGCTTTCATCAACATTAATGCAATTTACATACCCCTCCAGATTCTGCTGAATTATGTATTCAACTTTTGAATGAATTAATACAGTAAGAATTTATTCACGGCGCTGTGAAGAATTATCTTAACTTAATACGTTGGAAAATGTTTATCTTTAACGGTAACAGCTCCCTGCTTAAATCCTCACCATGGATTATACATCATTAAGAGCGAATTTTTTTCACTTATTTTTGAGGCAAGTTCAAGTGCTTTTAAATAATATTAAATAGCCTTCTCTTTTCATAGAGGTTTATTACACTTCAGAATCCCGAAAGGAAATAATCCTTAAAATTAATATTTGTCTTATTATCAAGGATCAACTTTGATTCTGGAAAAGTTGCATAATAAACCTGCCACTCTATAACTCGTGAAGTGGCTTCAAAATCTTGGAAAGTGACTACGTGATTATCAAAATGAATGTTTATCCACTCAGGTACCATGGCAGAAGAAACAGAATCTAACTTAGGTACAATATTTCCTGCCTTATCAAGCATGGTAATTAGCTGTGAGCCACCCAAATCTTCAACTGATAGAATCTTGCTGTTTGTCATCCAGTGTTTGTTGGGAAAATCAAATCCATTCCAATAAACTAAAAGTCTGTCCAAATTCCTGTCAAAGATGAGTTTCCCAAAATGTCCTTGATCAGGATCCACTGGGGGTGAGTGAACAGAAGCATAGAAGTCAGGAGGATCAGCCAATTGTATAAAACTACCAATCAATTCGTCAGATTTCCTGGGCTCTTTGTTTACTCCGATCTTTAAACGAGGAACTTGAAGAAATCGTAATAATTCCTGGCTTTCTAATAAATATTGAGATAATCGTATGTAATCTTCTGAGAGAATATCATGTAATTCGATATGGATCACGGGCAAAAGTTGGGCACCAACACCAGGTCGCTGGGTGTTACTTGTATAAAATCCTTCAGGGGAAGTTTGACCTTCCTCATATACAGCATGTATTACCTCTAATATAGATTCCTTCAATCGTAAAATGGATGCATTTTCTTTTGGTAGTTCGAAAACTGCTTGTACGTAGACCTTTTCAAACTTTGTCAGTATTCGATTAATCCCAGAATCATCGCCTGCTGGATCTGTAGTTAGAATTACTTTTGGAGTGAAAAAAAAACTGAGCACAAATAAACCTAATGCTCCTCCGGCCCTAATTGCAACCCCACGCGCTTTGAGGTCTACCCGTAAAAACCCAGGAACAACAGCTCCAATTATACTTATTGCCAAACTTAACACTAACCGAATAAGTACAACCTGATTAGGATCAGCAAAGGGTTCCTTCCTGAGAACCACAACGAATACAAACACCAATACTGCTACTGCACAAACTACTGCCACAATTCGTTCCCAAGTAGCTGTTCTGTCCTATATTATCGCCATTACTCAATTATATAAATAGATTATTGATTTATCCAATCTTTGAACATAACGTCCTAACAAACGCATTACCCCACTTAAGGAGCAGCGGGGTAAACAGTATATTATGACATAAGTTATATTGTTATTTGCTTACAGGAAAGTAGCGACATTATATATAAAAAATCAACAAATAATTAAAAAGTTCACTAAACGAATTAAAATTGAGGCAGTTAACGTAAGGCTCAAGATTCTGCAGAATTATGTAATCTACTTTTTGAATGAATTAATACAGCAAGAGTTTATTCACGACGCGGTGAAGGATTATCTTAACTTAATACGTCGGAGAATGCTTATGCTTAACGGTAGCAGCTTGTTGCTTAAACCCGTACCATGGATTATACATCATTAAGAGCGAGTTTTTTTCCACTTATTTTCGCGGCCTTTTTTAATTCGAGTATTACCAGACCCAGGATAATTATCACCTCACTCGAGAAGTATAAAATTCCTAAATAAGTTATTTGCGAATGCAATGAAATCATTAATCCTATTGTAATCAAGCAGTACGTTAGATTGGCAATAGCGATTCCTTTTAAAAAGGGTCTCCATGTTGTCTTAATTTTAAGATAACATACAAAAGAGTATATGCTGTAAATGAGTGCAATCAAAGATAGTATGTAGAGAATATCTTTAGGCACTCCAAATATGTTTTGAAATTGTACAAGCACAAACCCCAGCATAAAAGCTGTTACTAACGCACCTATACTGTCAATTAAAAAAAGCTTTTCGGGGTTTATACGATCTAATAATTTATTAATAATCATTCTTGCAATTCCTTTCTGTCTATAACCGGGCATTAAGTAAAAAGGTTCGATATAAGCTACTGGTGTTGTAGCTGTTCCTTCAACATAATCGGTTCTTAAAGATAATTGAATACGCCCCACGGTGTACAAGTTAGCAGAAAAAACTCGAATGGTTATTAAATCAACCACCTTATCATTAGCATGAGTTTGTAAGTGCGATAATAGATGGGAAATGATTGCCAAGAGTTATGCTTGTTGCTCGGTGCTGTTAAATCAACACCCAAATTAAACAGGTGAATGTTACATACATTAAAAGAGTCTTAAAAATATCAACTACTCTTAAACCTATCCCGGCGAATTCAACTTACCTGCATAACAAATCATTTTTAATTAAATTCCAAACCGTTTATAAGATTACTTTTATTATTGCCGTAGATCATGCACCATACTTGGCAAAAAAAAATATTTATTTTCCAGAAAATTAGTCAATTTGATTGATGACCTTACTATTTTTATACCTGGCCGTAGCAATATTCTTCTCGTTTTTATGCTCTGTGCTCGAAGCTGTTATACTAAGCATCACTCCTTCGTACATAGGAATAAAGCTGGAAGAGAAACCGAAGCTCGGCGCTGAAATTCAAAAGATGAAAAGCGATATTGACCGGCCGCTTGCTGCAATATTATCACTAAACACCTTCGCTCATACAATAGGCGCGGCAGGTGTCGGCGCACAGGCGCAATTAATTTGGGGCGATGAATACCTGTCTGTTATCTCGGTGATACTAACGCTTGCAATCCTGTTCTTCTCGGAGATAATTCCGAAGACCATCGGCGCGAACTATTGGCAGTCTATAGCGCCTTACGCTATTAATATGCTTAAGTGGATGATAATTATTCTCTACCCGCTTGTAGTTGTTAGCCAGTTTCTTACGAAGCTGCTTAAACGGGAAAAGGATAAAACAATTCTTTCAC
>JANQLA010000474.1 GCA_028280855.1 Melioribacteraceae bacterium | reverse complement strand
CAGTGACGCCACTAATACGAATGTGGCCTTTACGGTACGTGGACTTGCGAAGGATTTGCCTATCATTACGTCGGCCAAGGACGAGGCATCGGTGGACATCCTTAAACTTGCCGGCAGCAACCATGTACTTCGTCTACCGGAAATGATCGGCCAGTCGTTTGCCCGGCGTACGCTTGGCGGGGATGCAATGGCACACGTGATCGGAAAGTTCGACGATTTGCTGATTGCCGAAGCGATTACAAACCGCACGCCCCTCGTGGGAAAGACGCTGCGGGAAAGCGGACTGCGCGAAAACGTGGGAGTTACTGTAGCCGGCGTTTGGGAGCGTGGTCGATTCGAACCCCCGCGTCCCGAAACCGTCATTCACGACAACACGGTGCTTGTACTTGCGGGTTCTGAGGAGAGTCTGTTCCGCTACAACGAGCTTTTCTGCATATACAACGTCTCAGACGCAGCCGTTGTGATCCTTGGTGGAGGAAGCGTGGGACAAGCCACTGCCAGGGGTTTGAAACAAAGGGAAATTGACTATCGCATTGTAGAGATGATTCCTGAGCTCATTCGAGATAATAAAAAGTACGTGTTCGGAAACGCTGCCGATTTGGCTGTGCTTGAGAAGGCCGGTATACGCGAAACATCCACAGCGATTATAACGACTCATGACGACGACGTTAACGTATATCTTACAATCTACTGCAGGCAACTTCGCCCCGACATTCAGATCCTCAGCCGTGCAACCCACGAGCGCAATGTGGCAACACTGCATCGCGCCGGAGCGGATATAGTGCTGTCATACGCATCAATGGGGGCGAGCTCAATAGTTAACCTGCTAAAGCGCAGCAAGATCTTTATGATTGCAGAGGGACTGTACCTGTTCAAGGTTCCTGTACCGGCCAAACTGGCGGGCAAGTCTGTCGCAGAGTCCGCCATCCGCGAACAAACGGGCTGCAGCGTTGTAGGAATCAGAACTGAGCGCGGCATGGAGATAGCGCCGAATCCTTCACAAACTCTGCGAGCAGACGCAAACATAGTTATGATCGGCACTGCCGAAGCAGAAGAACGCTTCCTCGAACTCTACGAGATTGACTTGGCAAAAAGATTTGAGCGCATGGAGTGATTTTTTCAGGTTTGTGGAGGGAATTCTTCAATATGGAGAATACTGGTTACCATTCAGCGTTTGAGTTGCAGCATTTTGCATGTTTGTATGCTTCAGCTTTCTAATCTATACCATTGTTGCGAAAACAAATTTGTGATCCAATCGAACTAGAGTGTAATTCAGTTCGTTATAAAGTAAAAATTGGAATAAATCTTTGAATAAATACTTAATAACAATTCTCCTCTGCCTTACACTGGGACTAGCTCCATTTCAGCCTGAGCCTCATCTTGTTGGTAAAATCAGGTGGATTTTAGGCGGCGCTAACGGCATGGGTTTTATCGACTGGTTTGACACACTCCTTCATGGAACTCCATTTATCGTATTATTTTACTTCGTGATTCGCGATATCCTTAAAAAGTTGAGAAGCAACAAAATTTAGAAGATATGATGAGTAAGTCCTGGCTCTCTAAAGTGTGACGCGATAATAACACCTAAAGAATTTGAATTCTTCCCGAAGCTTTGTATTATAACAGCCGTATTGAATACAAAAAGAAAATAAGAAATATGAATGAACAGTTAAATAAACCTTCCTCAGAAACATCTGTCACCAAAAATCAAAAAAAAGCTCCCTGGTACTCTCTCCTTCTGCTAATCCTTGCGGGTGAGTCTGTGTTTATACTTCCTTTTGTCCTTGCACGGGTATTCAGACCTACGGTGCTTGATGCATTCGCATTGGACAATGTACAGTTGGGTTTATGTTTTTCAATTTATGGTATAGTTGCATTACTGTCTTATTTATTCGGCGGCCCATTAGCCGATAAATTCCCTCCTAGAAAATTGATTGCCATAGCGCTATGGATGACTGCTTTGGGAGGCTTGGTTTATGCAACTTATCCGGGTTATACAGCTCTACAAATACTATACGGTTATTGGGGATTTACAACCATTTTTCTATTCTGGGCTCCTATGATAAAAGCAACGCGAGTATGGGGCGGTTCCACATCGCAGGGCAAGGCATTCGGTTTTTTAGACGGCGGACGCGGATTGGTTGGAGCCCTGTTTGGCGCTATGGGCGTACTTATTTTTTCGCTATTCCTTGGCTCCGAAATTGCAGAAGCAACAGTTTCCGAAAGCAGGGAAGCGTTTAGGTACGTTATCCTAGCGACCTCCGGCATAGTTGTACTCGTTGGTCTGGCAGTGTGGTTTTTTCTGAAAACGGATCGCGAATCAGAAAAAGAAATTATTTTGGATAAAATTTCTCTGCCGCAAATAAAAGAGGTGCTGCGTTTACCCTCCGTTTGGCTGCTGATGGCTATTATACTCTGCGCCTATGTAGGTTATAAAATAACGGATGTGTTTTCGCTTTATGCAAGGGAAGTGATGCTGTACGACCAGGTGGAGTCTGCACAGGTCGGTACGTTTTTGTTATTTATCCGCCCTGTAATTGGTGTTCTAATTGGCATAATGGCAGACCGGTTTCAAATAGTTTTTTGGTTAGTCATCAGTTTTGTACTTTCATTCCTGGGCGCTTTGTTATTTGCTACGGGTTTAATTTCGGATTCGGCAACAATTCTCTTTTTTATATCAATTCTAATAGTAGCGGCTGGTTTGTACGCTGCTCGCTCACTCTATTTCGCGGTGATGCAGATAGGGCAAATTCCATTAGCGCTTACTGGCACAGCTGTCGGGCTTATTTCTCTCATCGGGTATACACCTGATATATTCGCGGGACCTGCGTATGGTTATTTGTTGGATAGTTCGCCGGGCGCTGCGGGACATCAACATGTGTTCTGGATGTTGGCTTCATTTTCTTTTATTGGCGGTATTGCCGCTTTGTATTATTACAAATTATATAGAACGAAAAAATAAATGATAGCTTAGCAGGGCTCGTATGAGGCATAAGGGAAAAGAACGTACAATATGGTCAACAGGAAATCTTCAATAAAAATACTAAGCTTTGCCGCGCTATTATATTTGGCCTACTGCACATATTTCTATTTGTTACAAAGAGAAATGCTATTTCCAATTAATTATGTGAATGTGCCGCTTAATATTTCTGATCGAGTTCCCGATAGCTCCAAGCTATGGATTGATAATGATTTTGGAAAAACCGAGGCGTGGTATTTCCTTCCCAAAAATTTTAATTCCGATAACAAATATCCGCTGATGATTGTCGCGCATGGGAATGCAGATGTAATTGATAAATGGGTAAATATTATATCCTATTTGAGAGAAAATGGTATCGCAATTTTATTAGTAGAATATCCCGGTTACGGACGTTCAGAAGGAAATCCCACGCAGGAAAGTATCACTGAAGTTTTTATAAAATGTTATGATAAAATTATTGAAAGACCGGAAATAGACAGAGATAGAATTATCTTTTTAGGTCAATCAATTGGCGGCGGAGCAATATGCGCATTAGCGAAAGAACGAAAATCAGCGGCAATGATTCTTATATCAGCATTTACCAGCGTCAGTTATTTTGCTTCTCAGTATTTTCTGCCGTCATTTTTAGTGAAAGATGAATTTGATAATTTAATGACTGTATCGAACTATAAAAACCCGCTGCTTTTAGTCCATGGAAGTAATGATAACCTGATTCCGATTTCGGAGGCGGAAAAATTAAGGAGCGTTTCTAAAAATGCTGAGCTAATCATTTTAGATGGCGGGCACAATACAATAAAAGACTGGAAAAAGTTTTGGCGTGATACTGTGGTTCCATTTTTACATAAAAATCAAATTTTATAGAGCTCAGAGCATGAAGTATTAACAACAAGAGAAATTCGTAGTTAGCAAATCTGGTAGAATCAATAATACCGGCAAAGTATTTTTAGGCGATGATTTAATAACAAACATCACTTTTGAACCGAATACCTTAAACTATTTCTTATTAGATTCCCTGTATATTGACACACTTAATGCGATGCAAATGGATCGAATAAATTCGGAACAAAAATTAGTCGAAGTCCACGAAGAGCTTTCCCAATCTTTAAACGAAGACTAGGTGAAAAATATAATTCAACACATCGATCTTAAGTTTAGAATGATGAACTTCGATTCATTGACAAAAACATTGAATCGTAAGCTTCTGGAATGGGCAAGTCATCAGTACCCGCCACAAAACATCAGCTCGAAAGACTATTTATTTATTCAAGAGGGTCCGAACTCAGGCGGATATAGCCGAACATGGTTCAGTTATAAAGGGATTCAATCACTCCAATATTTCACCCGGCATCTATCCACCAGCACATTATCAGGCATCATTAATACTGTCGACACAATGTTAACTTGTCAAGAACTTAAAAATATTATGCTTCCAGTTGCGGATATTGATTTTCACGACACATTTTTTTCAGATGATTAATCCTGGGATTAACACTGAAAAAAATAAAATGTTTTCTATTCAAATTACATTGGGCGTTCCATTATGGAAAGCAAGGAACAAAAACTTTAAATTATTCCATAAAGTTATTATAATGACCATTAGTTATGACTTTTGGTCATTATAATATTTTTTAGTATTTTCCAGCCCATAATTATGATTAATCGAACGCTAGAAAATATCATTGAAACTAAGCTGAATGCTGGGAAAGCTATAGTCGTTATTGGAGCGCGTCAGGTTGGAAAAACGACTCTCATCCATAAAACACTAAAGGGGAAAACCTTTCTATTCCTTGATGCAGACGACCCCGCTGTAAGAAGTTTACTATTAGAACCAAATACCGAGCAGTTAAGAACAATAATTAACAATTATAAAATTGTGTTTATTGATGAAGCTCAACGAATAGAAGGCATAGGATTAACATTAAAAATTATTACTGACCAATTCAAAGAAGTACAATTAATCGTGAGTGGTTCATCTTCATTTCATTTGGGAAATAAACTAAACGAGCCCCTTACCGGGAGAAAATGGGAGTATGAACTTTTTCCAATAAGTTGGGAAGAATATGAGGAAGAGATAGGGTATTTAAAATCTGAACAGCAATTAGAAAATCGATTACTTTATGGCTTATATCCGGACGTGCTGAATAATCCCGGAATGGAAAGGGAAATACTAAAAAATTTGGTTAATAGCTATATATATAGAGATGTCCTGGCATTTTCCGATATAAGAAAACCGGAGATTTTAGAAAAGCTAATTCAAGCATTGGCCTTACAAATGGGAAGCGAGGTTAATTATAACGAATTAGCGCAGATTATAGGTGTAAATAAAATCACTATCCAAAAGTATATTGAAATTTTAGAGCAAAGCTATATTATATTTCGATTAAAGAGCTTTAGTAAAAATGTTCGTAACGAAATTAAACGAAATAGAAAAATTTACTTTTACGATAACGGTATAAGAAATATGATAATTGGAAATTTTACTAAGCTCGATCTTAGGTTAGACAAAGGAGCTTTGTGGGAAAATTTTTTAATATCCGAGAGAAAAAAACAAAATACTTATAAAAATACTTTTGCAGGAATTTATTTTTGGAGAACAAAACAACAGCAGGAAGTTGATTTTGTTGAAGAAATAGAAGGTAATATTACCGGTTATGAAATTAAATGGAAAGCGAAACTTAATGTGAAATTGCCCGGTACGTTTATCAGAACATACAATGCAAAAACAGAAATCATTGATAGAGAAAACTTTCGAGAATTTGTAGTAATAAAAACCAAAGTTTAGGATAAATTGTTTGTCTTCAAAATTATATTTCTTATGCCATGTATAAACAATCATTCAAAGTAATTACCTTCGGCGCTAACGATACTCACTGTGAAAACGAACCTTATTAGCAGGAAACGAAAAGACAATTTTACGAATTAATACATCCACATATTATAATAGCAAATACACAAACGATTAAGGGGATTTAGAAGTATTGGAAGTTATTCTTAAAGTAGATTCGATTCTTAAGCAATTTGGAGAACTCAAAGCGGTAAATCATCTTTCTTTCGATGTTCGGAAAGGTGAAATTTTTGCATTACTCGGTCCTAACGGCGCAGGTAAAACAACTACTGTCCGGATGCTTATGGATATTATTAAACCTGACGACGGGACAATTGAATTCTTCTTGAGCGATTCCAATTTATCCCGTAAACCGCTGCCCGTTCAGCTAGGTTATTTACCCGAAGAAAGAGGACTTTACCAGGAGATTCCTATCATCAGGACACTGGAGTATATGGGTGTGATAAGAGGCATGAACAAAATCGATGCAAGAAAATCTTCTGAAATGTGGCTTTCCAAATTAGAACTGCTCGATAGAAAAAACGAAAAGTTAAGCGTTCTTTCAAAAGGAAACCAACAGAAGGTGCAGTTTATTTCTTCCGTTTTACACAATCCTTTATTTGCAATTTTGGACGAACCCTTTGCCGGTTTTGATCCTATAAACCAGGAGACGTTTTTAGAGATAATTAAAGAGATGCGCGATAAAGGAACAACAATTTTATTAAGCGCTCATCAAATGCATTTAGTTGAAAAAATTGCCGACAAAGTTCTGCTTATAAATAACGGGAAAAATATAGCTGAAGGAACTATTGATGAAATAAAAAAAACAAGCTTTGCCGGAGAAAAACTGCTAATAACGTTTGAAGGGCAGCCGGAGTTTTCATTCTTTCAAAACGATGATGCGGTTGAAAGATTTGAGGTTATTAAAGAAGGAGAGATTAAAGTATTTTTGAGACAACGGAAATCATTATCCGGTTTGCTGGGCAAAGTAGCTTCGAACATAAAAATAACTTCGGTAAAAACGGAACATGTAACTTTGCATGATATCTTTGTTGATAAGGTTAACCAAGACAAAGAGAGAAACGATGCAGATTAAAAATGATAACAACGTAAAACTGGTTTTTGAAGTCGCTAAATGGGAATTTAAGCGCTGGTTCAAGATTAAGGAACAAGTAATTACCATACTCGTCGCTTCCTTAATAAGTTTATTATTTTTTGGCGGACAGACATTGTTAAAAGAGATATCCGATAAAGAGAAAAAAATTGCTATAATTAATAATTCCAAAATTCAATTACAATTTAACAAAGCAACCAACTTAAAAACATCGGTGAATAAGAATCATCAATTAGATTCACTAAAGGAAGCATTGTTTGAAGAAAGGATAGACGGTATACTTGTTTTTAACGATTTTGATAATGTAGAATTGTTTTTAAATAGAGAGCCATCCTGGTTAAACACCGTAAAAGAAGCATTAACTTTGGAACGACAAAAGATTAAAATCGAAGAATCGAAAATCCCACCGGAACAATTAGAAGATATTTTTAAACAGGTAGATATTAAGCTGAGTTATACAGTGCAACCAAAAGAGCAAAGCGCCTCCGGAGAAAAATTTGCAGCAGGAATATTTATCGGGCTCATGCTAATCGGAATATTCTTAGGATTAGCATATCAATTTGTTGCAATAACAGGTGAAAAACAGTTGAGAATAACAGAAGTAATAGTGTCTGCGATTAGTCCCCAAACCTGGATAGACGGTAAAATACTGGGCATATCTTTTTTGTCATTATCAATGCTAATCACTTATTCAATAACTTCAATTGTTTTTATTTATATATCCTTCCTATTTGGCAGTGGATGGTCTATACCCATCACAATCGCTGACCCGTTATTGATTGTCAGGTTATTTATTTTTTCACTTGCCGGATTTTTCTTCTGGAACACTTTCTTTTCGGCTATTGCAGCTACTATCAATGATCCAAACACTTCTGCTAGAGGATCGCTGATGATGGTGCCCGCCATTCCTATAGCAATAGCGTTTTTCACTCTTGGAAATCCCGATTCTGTTGCAATGAAATTCTTGTCCCTTTTTCCCCTAACATCGGTTCCTGTAATTTCTACAAGAATTGTTTTAACAGAAGTCGGGATCATAGAAATGTTCGCTTCATTAATTTTGTTGATTTTATCCACATGGTACTTGAGAAAAGCAGCCGGAAAGATTTTCGCACTTTCTATCCTAATGTATGGAAAAGAACCAACCTGGAAAGAAATATCAAAATGGTTTAGTAAATCGAATAAGTAGAGATATGTTTTACAGGTACATTTAAGTGCAGTGTAACCCCTGCCGCTAGTGATGAATCAAAAGAGCAAAGCCGGCTTATTTGATAAGGCAGATAGAATAAACTCCAGATAATCCGTCGGGTCTTGGACATCTTGGGTAGGCTCCGCTTCTTTATTGACCGGGGATGCATATACATACATTCTAAAAATGGGTTGTTAGTTAACGAAGCAATGTGTATAATTAATACAATAATACACATGGAAAAAGGAATTAAAAGATGCGAACAAACATAGTAATTGATGATAAATTAATGAATTTGGCTCTCAAAACAACCGGGCTAAAAACAAAGAAAGAAGTTGTTGAAGAAGGATTAAAAGTATTAATTAAGATTAAGAATCAAAGAAAACTAAAATCCCTTCGCGGCAAGTTACATTGGGAAGGCGATATTGAAAAAATGAGAACCGATGGATGATATTCTTAGATTCTACAGTACTAATAGATTATTTCAACGGTAACGATACGCCGCAAGTTGGGGTTCTTGATTCTATCCTGGGAAAGGAACTCGTTGTAATTGGAGATTATGTATTAACTGAAGTATTACAAGGATTTAGAAGTGATAAAGAATTTAAAAAGGCTAAGGCAATCCTACTCTCATTTCCTTGTTACGATATCGGCGGTAAAGAGAATGCTCATCAAAGTGCAAAGAATTACCGTTACTTGAGAAAAAAAGGAGTAACGATTAGAAAAACAATAGATGCAATTATTGCAACATTTTGTATTGAGAACGATTTTACATTATTGCATAATGATAAAGATTTTGATCCGTTCGAAAAGTATCTCAATTTGAAAGTTTATCAAGTGTAAAACACACATAACACGCAGTTGTGTTTAATATAAACAAAAATATTTCACTTGGGAATCGGTTATGATAAAACAAAAAACTTGGCAATACTTGTTGATTACTACTTTACTTATGATTACTACACTATCCAATGCCAACTCCGGAGGCCCTTTAAGTCCTGAGCAGGCTGCTTATGATGTTAACTTTTATGATCTTGATTTGACGATCAATCCATCATCAAAAACGATTCATGGTTCACTTCTCTGCAGGGTAACGATTCTAAATCCGATAGATACGCTTGTTTTAGATCTTGAAAATCCTTTCACCGTTGACTCTGTTCTTTTCAAAAAGGATAACGGTATTTTTACAATTGCTACTTATAGCCATTTTGCCGGGAAGCTGAAAATAGGAATTCCTGAGCCGGTTACTAGCGGTAATATTGTTGCAGTAAAAATCTACTATCACGGCGCTCCGCGCATATCACCAAATCCTCCCTGGGGATCAGGGTTTGTGTGGGATTCAAGCTTATCGGGAAGACCGTGGGTAGGTGTAGCCTGCGAGTTTGATGGAGCAGATATCTGGTGGCCGTGCAAAGATCATCCTTCCGATGAACCCGATTCAATGTCGCTTAGTTTTACAGTTCCAAATCCGCTTATTTGTGTTTCCAACGGTAAACACCTGGGTAGCATTGATAACGGTGATAATACCACAACCTTCAATTGGTTTATCTCCACCCCGATTAATAATTACAACGTAAGTATTTATGCGGCCGAGTATTTGCTTATCGAAGAAACATACCAAAGCGTTAGCGGCGAAACTATCCCGTTTAAATTTTGGGTACTTCCCGAAAATTACGATGACGCACTAAATCACATGGATGTATTTCTGAAAGAATTTAATTTCCTTGAAGAGATATGTGGACCGTTTCCATTCGCCGGTGATAAGCATGGCTGGGCGCATGCGCCATATTGGGGCATGGAGCATCAGACAATAATAGCTTACGGGCATGATTTTACAGTTAATAATTGGGGGCTGGATTATATCCATTATCACGAGTTAGCTCATGAGTGGTGGGGCAATCTCGTTACAGCAAAGGATTGGTCGGATGTATGGATACACGAAGGATTGGCAACTTATATGGAAACTTTATATGTAGAGCACTTATCAGGTATTGAAAGATATCACCAATATATGATTAACAGACGTCTGCCGGACTCTCATGTATACCCGTTAGCTCCAAGAGAAGCTTTAACCGCAGATCACGCTTTCCGTAATCTATGGCCGTATAACCGCGGCGCATCGGTAATGCACACTCTTCGTTATCATTTAGGTGATGAAACGTTTTTTAATTTATTAAAAAGGTGGGCCTATCCTGATTCCACTGATCTTGATAACTCGGACGGACGACTCTGTAGAATCGTAACAACCGACGATATGAAGAATTTGGCTGAAGAGGTAACGGGCAGGGAATTGGATCCTTTCTTTGAGGTGTTTTTCAGACAAGCCGCCTACCCGGTTTTGAATGTTAATAAAGGAAAAAGCCAGACTGTTTTTACATGGGACTCAGAAAATAATATCCCGCTAGATGTTAATATTCCTGTTCGAGTAAACGGTGAAGATCAAATTGTTGAAATGAATGATGGAGCAGGTATAGCAGATATTTCTCAAAGCGATGTTTTAATTATTGATCCTAAAAAATGGATATTAATGGCTGACCCGGTAATCATAACTTCAACTGAAGACGATATCTCAACTATTGCCGACTATAGGCTCGAACAGAATTATCCTAATCCTTTTAACCCGTTTACAACTATAAGCTTTTCATTGGCCAAACCGGAGTTTGTTTCTCTGAAAGTATATGATTTATCGGGTAGTGAAATTGTACCTCTTGTTAATGAGAAAATGACTGCAGGGATTCATGAGATTAATTTTAACGGTAGTAATTTGGCGAGTGGGATTTATTATTACCGCTTACATGCGGGAAAATGTAGACAAACTAAAAAAGCAATTTTGATGAAATAGCCCATAACAGCAGTTGGAGCAGGCGCCAAACGCAGATGCTGTTCTTTGAATTTTGAAAATTATTGAAGTGTTTGGTGTTCCTCAATCGCAAGCCGTCATTAACTCATCATATGCTTAATTCCACCCTAAATCTTATATTTGGTTTTAATAAATCATTTAAAAACTTAATCGATCCTGCTTATGCACACACAATCATTCAAAGTAATTGCATTCGATGCCGACGACACTCTCTGGGTGAACGAACCTTATTACCAGGAAACAGAAAAACAATTTTGTGAGTTAATGCTTCCATACATTGAAGCACATGCTCTTTCCAAGGAGTTATATAATACCGAGATGCAGAATATTCCTATCTACGGTTACGGAATAAAAGCATTTATGCATTCGATGATAGAAACAGCTTTGCGAGTTACGAACAAGTCAATAGATCCCGTAGTTATTGAAAGTATAATAAATCTCGGCAAAGAAATGTTGAACAAACCTATTGTTCTGCTAGAGGGTGTAGAGGAAGTATTAAAGAAACTCAGTGAAAGTAAAGTAAAAATGATAGTTGCAACAAAAGGCGATCTACTTGACCAGGAACGAAAACTGGAGAAATCAAATCTCGAAGACTACTTCCACCACGTAGAGATTATGAGTGAGAAAAATGAGAAGGGTTACCTGAAGCTTTTAGCCCACCTCGACATCCAACAGGAAGAATTTTTAATGATAGGCAACTCGATTCGTTCGGATATAACTCCCGTATTAAACATCGGCGCTTACGCAATACATGTACCGTACCACACAACATGGGAGCACGAGAAGAACGCGTCTATAGAAAAGAATGAAGATAACTTTGTGCAAGTCTCTCAACTAACCGATGTAATACAAGTGCTCGGATATAATTAATTCGCACTTGGGGATTTCAAATTTTTATTAGGAGAAAGAAACGTTAGCTATGAAAAATTATTATCAAGAATACCTATCTTTTGTAAAAGAACTGGCGAAAGCACCGGCCGAAATTATTATCTCCCACTTTAAAAACATTACAGCCGAGCATAAGGCAGACGGTAGTGAAGTTACTGAAGCTGACAGAAAGGCTGAACAAGTTATTCGAGAAAAAATTATCACCAAGTACCCATCCCATAAAATAATTGGTGAAGAGTTTGGTACACAGAATTCATCAGATTCTGAATTTACCTGGGTTATTGATCCTTTAGATGGCACAACATGGTATTCGTTTGGCGTTCCAATATTCGGTACGTTAATAGCCCTGCTTAATGGTGAAGAAATCATAGCCGGGGCAATCCATTTCCCAATGGTTAACGAATCTCTCTACGCTGTTAAAGAGCTTGGCTGTTGGTGGGAACAAAGAAACAATAAACCAAAACTAGTTGTCGTTTCCGATGATAAATCAATAACTCTTAAAAACGCAAGGGTATCAGCCTCAGGAGTGCATAAGAGCGATATATCACCACACCATGGTTCAAGCAACATAAATTTATCAAGGATAATTAATGGTTCGGGTAAATTCCGTTTTTGCGGTGATTGTTTGCAGCACTCACTGGTTGCTCAAGGATTTTTACATTCGGCGATCGATACAATAATGATGCCCTGGGACACAGCAGCTATAATACCGTGTATAAAAGAAGCAGGTGGTGTGGTATCAGACATTAGCGGTAAAACTGAGAACTTAATAAACTCCGGAAGCCTGGTATCTTCGAGCAACGAAAAACTGCATAATGAAATTATAGGGCTGCTTAATAATTAATGGTAACTACTTAGCAGCATCGAAACACGAAAAGAACTCGTCGATAGAAAAAAATCACAACAACTTTTGCAACCAAGGCACGAAGGCTTTCATTCAATCTCTTAATCACTATCTTTATTTTCTACATTCATACTGGTGATGGTTATTGAGCTAGAGATGTGGTTATCGGGCGAAGACGAGGTGACGGGAAGTAAATATTCTCACCAAGCTTGATTCTAATTTCGGCTTGTACTATTATCTCATCTAAATTTCCAAGTTCCTTGATGCAGATAAAAATATTCTCTAAACAAATATCTCTTAAGCGATTGCTGCTGATTGCATTTACCGCAGTCTATTCAGTCACAGCAATGATTCTGCACGGAGAGTTTAGCAGATTCGCAACGGGCAAGATGCCTCAATATACCGGCGACTTTAACGCAAAAGCACACTCCATCGAGTTTTCTATTGCATTTCTTGTCATTGTACTTTCATATGTCACATGGAAATTAATAAAAGGTGAACGACGCTTTGAAACTTTATACTATTGGTTTCTCTATAGTGTTGTGTTATTTCTATTCTACCTTTTCATAAGCCTCCATGCAGTAGAAATTATTCACCTGATACAGTACACTACTGTTGCCATCCTTGTTGGATTTTGTATCGATCCTAAAAAGCACAACTTTCACTTTGGCAAAGTTCTTTTCATCGGTATATCATTGGGCATAGTGGACGAACTATTGCAATATTATATAGTAACGCCGGGTCATAAATATCTCGACTTCAACGATTTCTTCGTAAACATGATGGGTACAATTTCCGGCGCGCTTATATTCTACGGTTTCAGGAAGCCGCCAACTATGGAGCAGCAACCTCTTTGCCCGATTTACTGCTCGCGTGGATTTGCTTACATCGTAATTGTATTAATAATAGTAACCGCATTAGTTTTTACGGGACACTTACAGGTTTCTCCACCATTTAATCTGAAGCCCGGTAGCTACGCGATAATTGACGGTCAATTAACTATTTTTATGGAGCGACGTCCCGAGTTCCTGGATACATGGCAGAAACACTTTACACGCGGACACTACTACGCTCTCGGGCCCATAACAGGGATGATATCAATATTTTTTGTTGCTATTGTATTCGCAACCTTTGATCCAAGGTTTATACACCGTTTTACTATCAGGCGAAAAAAATAAATGCCGAAGAAAGTGAAAAAAAATCCATCCTCATTCTTTTACAAATATTATAAAGTAGTAGTCCCAGCGATAATAGTTACAGTAACGGCAATAGCATATTCTAATTCATTCGACTGCTCTTTTCAACTTGACGATAATCACGTTGTCAAAAACAATCCGAGGATCGAATCATTCGATCACTTTACTAAGCTAAGCACATGGAAAAGGCTTCCGTTTAACCGTTCGTTCGCGTATTTAACAGTAGCGGCAAATTATGCAATTCACGGTTATGATGTATGGGGCTATCACTTTGTCAATCTACTCATTCATATAATCGCTGCTATTGCGGCATTTTTTATAATCCTCAAATTGTTTGATGCACCTTTTATTTGCGGAAAGTACGATTTAAATTTTCGAGTACTAGTTGCACTGTTTTCTTCCCTGTTATTTGCATTACACCCTGTTCAAACTCAGGCGGTTACATATATTACTCAGCGAATGGCATCACTGGCGGCTATGTTTTATTTTCTCGCAATGCTAAGTTATATATCGGGACGCCTAAATTATATAGCGGGTAATAGTGGAAAGTCATCGGTTCAATTTATTTTGTGTATGCTTGCATTTGCTTTCGGAGCATACTCCAAAGCTACTATCTATACTCTTCCTTTAACGCTTGTTTGTGTTGAATTATTATTCTTCAGAGATGAAAGAGGCCTGGTGAATAAAAGATATGTGCAAGCACTGCTCGGAGTTCTGCTAATTTTTTCAATTTTGTTTCTTACGTTAAAAGGATTTCCGAGACAGAAAAGCGAGCTCGATCCGTTTCAATATTTCTTTACTCAGCTTAATGTGATTGTTACTTACTTAAGAATGTCTGTACTTCCTTACGGACTTAGATTATTCTATCAATACCCGGTTTCATTTTCACCCTTCGAGTTAAGAACAATGCTTAGCGGAGTGATTATCATTTCCTTGATTATTTCCGCGACTGTATCCCGGAAAAAATACCCGTTAATTTCATTCGGTATTTTCTTTTACTTTATTACACAAATTATAGAATCAAGTTTCTTTCCACTAAAGTACGTGATTTTTGAATACAGGATTTACCCTGCGCTATTGGGCTATGGAGTTATTGTTAGTTTTATCATTTACAAATTTGTAAATCTTAATACCTCTTATAAAATTGCTGCACTTTCGTTAATTGTACTTACATACGGATTCTTCACTTACCAGCGAAATTTCGATTGGAAAGATCCGCTTACCCTTTGGACTGATAATGCAGCTAAGGAACCAACTAACCCGGAGCCGTATAATCACGCAGGCAGTTTTTATCTTTTGGAAGGCAATTACAAAAACGCGTTAACATACTTTAATAAATCTATTACCCTGGATTCGACATACGCTGAGCCATATTCACATAAGTCCGCATTGCTTGCAAAGTCAGGTAAGCCCTTGGATGCAATAGCATTCGGTAAAAAAGCGGTTAATTTTGAACCCGATAATCCGCTTTTCCGAAACAACCTCGGATATGCTTATAAGGTAGCCAACGATATGATAAGGTCTAAAAATGAATTTAAAGCAGCAATTGAAATTGAACCGGATTACGATCAGGCATGGGAGAATTTATCGGTAATATATCAAAACATCGGGCAGCTCGATTCAGCATTAATCGCCGCGCAGAGATCAATAAAACTAAATCCGCGTATTTCAAAGTATTATAATAACCGTGGAAATATACTCTACGCACTTAAAAAATATTCAGAAGCGGAAAACGATTTCCGCAAAGCTGTTGAACTCGAGCCCCGAAATCACCTTGCTATAAATAACCTGGGTATTATTTACTCAAGCCGCGGAGAGTTTGACAAAGCAATCCGGTTGTTTAATGAAGCTATATCACTAAATCAATATTATGCCGATGCTTATTTCAACAGGTGTTATGCTTTATATAACACAGGCAAATTAAAACTTGCTCGAAACGATTTGCGGAGCTGTCTTCAACTTAATCCAAACCATTATAGAGCTAATCTGTTTAAAAAAACTCTTTCTCAAAATTAACTTTCGTAACAAGCTTCTTGCTTTCCAATGGATCGTGATATAAAACAAATCCAATGTTAATTTATCAAAAAACTGGACCCGGGGTGTTGATATTATCATTTAAGACCCTTATGTTAAAAAAGACTGATGATCTCATTAATGATTTAGACAGAGTTCTCACAAAATAAAATTGGGGTATCGTTTTGAAAAGACTTCTACCTGTTTTAAGTCTTCCAATATTTACTTTTGTTTTATTACTTTCCTCGCCCAAAAAAATTACTGCTACCGACTTATTGGTTTCAGATTGTTTCAGTCCAACTCAAAATGAATTTTTAGGCAGAGCAATAACATTTCATTTCGCTGTAGAAAATGCTAATGTAGTTACAGCATTAGCCGCCGAATGGAACGTTGTAATCGAAGTAAGGAACAGCCAGAATCAATTGGTTTTCAACACCACTGTTCCCGGCAAGGATATCTCGCCTTTTACAACTACTGAGCTTACGGCTAATCAAACCTGGACCCCGACGGTTGCAGGTACATACACGGTCAAAAAAGACGTTAATTATCAATTTGAAATTAATCCCGGCAACGATGTTTTTGAAGGCAACTTTGATGTGCATGATAAACCCGGTATGATTAACGGTGAAACACCTGCCGACGGTTCAACGGGAGTTCCTATTCAAAATACGCGTTTACAATGGATACTGCCTCCGCAGGATATTATAACCGGAACGCGTGTTTTCTTTGGAACCACCCTGCAGGATGCTGACCCGGAATTGGGAACAGTACTCACTACCACGGGCGGTCCTTTAACGGCTGTAGATCTTCCGACACTGCCCGGAAATACACAACATTTTTGGGGTGTTGAGATTCAAAATCCTGCCGGTGAAACTTTCAACGGACCATTTTCTTTTGCTACCCAACCACTGCCCTGTACAGATACTCCCCCGGTTATTACCGATCCGCCTGATGGCTTCAGAGGTTTATCGCCTGACGGTTTTATAATCGCGTGGGATAATCCTCCTACCGATCCAACCATTGTAGGGTCGGATATATTCCTATCGCCAACTTCAAGTGGAGTTGATCCGTCATTGACAGCACCCTTAACCGCCACTCTTACTGTAGAAACTTCTTCATTTCCTATACCCGGTGATCAACTAGAGCCGGAAACGGAATACAGGTTGATAGTTGGTACCAAGTGCGAGAACGGCGGCTATACATTCAGCGATATTTTAACTGTAACTACAAGTAAAGAACCATGCTTCCCGAATGACGATTTTTTCCCTGTTAGTCCGCCCGATGGCGCAACAATGGTAAATCTGAATCCTGCGCAGCTGGAATGGAATGCTGGTTCCGGACAGTTTGACCGGATTGATGTATACATCGGCACTTCGCCAAATGACGTTAATCCCGGTGTTGCCAACGTATTTACAACTACCACCGATCTCGGTACAAACAGCGTTCCGCTACCTCCAACTTTTCTTCAACCAAACACTGAATATTTTTGGCAGGTAGGTTATATTGGACCTAACTGCGAAGTCTTTAGCGGTATTCTTGACTTTACAACGGGTGATGTTTTATGCCCCAATCCTCCGGTATTTGATTTTCCTCAACCGGGTCAACAAAACGTACCGTTTGATCCTGTCCCAATTGAGCTGGTCGCTTTGCAATTACAGGGAGTAGATCCAATCCTGCCCGGGCAAATTAATGTTGATATTGTTGTAACTCCACCGCCTTCAGTCGGACAGCCATTTGTTCTTCCGCTTAACCCGGAATTATCGTTGAGTGGCTCAGTACATTTTATTGAGGAAAACCCATTGCTGCCCAACACTACTTATGGATTACTACCCAGGGTACATTGTAACAACGAAACATTTCCCGGTGAATCGATATCGATAAAAACCCAACCGGCCGCTACCATAACGGGTTCTGTTAGAAAAGCATACGTTGAGGGAGGCGATCAGTTTGTTATAGATTCTTTCTTTGATGTATTCACCGATATTACCATAGACGGCGGCCCTCCGGGAATACTTCCACCGATTATTCGAAGAACTTCGCAACCTGATAATAATGGATTAATTCAAGTTCAGAATGTACCTTCAGGTACTTTCGAAACCCGTATTGACGGCCTGGAAGGCTGGACTTACAATACACCACCAACCGGCATTCACAATGGCGAGATAACTACACCGGGAGAAAACCCGGTTCCATTCGAGTTTATTCTTATTCCGCCACCCTCTGAAGTTACTGGTAAAAAATGGCAGGATGACGGCGACGGCGAGGAAGAGCCTGGTGAAATACCGTTACCTGATTGGCCCATAAATTTAGATGGTACTTCATTTGCGGGCAATAGTGTTAATTTGTCAACTGTAACAGATGTTAACGGAGAATATACTTTTTCAAATGTACCACCTGGTAATTATACGGTGTCTGAAGACCAGGTATCCGGATGGCAGACAGCGTTTCCGGCGAGTGGAAGCCATATAATTACGATTGATGAAGGAATACCGCATTCCGGTTTAAATTTTGGAAACGTTCCCCCTGTTGGTTCAATTCACGGCAGAAAATTTTATGATATTACGCGCGATGGGGAATTTGGTGATGATGAATTTGGATTAAATGGATTTGTAATTGAACTACTTAACGCGCAAGGCCAGGTTATAGCTAGAGACACAACGCATTTTATGAATAGCGATGGCGAAGGATTACCTGATATGGCGCAAGATTTCGGCTGGTTCTGGTTCAACAACCTACCCCCGGGATTATACAGGCTGCGTGAAATAATTCCACCCGGCTGGGAAATAACCTCTCCACAGGGTAATCTGCACGAAGTAGATCTCGCCCCCGGACAGGTAGTTAATAATTTGTTATTTGGTAATATTAACCAGGATTTGCTTGACTTCGGTGATTTACCTGAACCTGCAGATACTATTTTCGGACCATGTCCGCCCGGATTCCAATGCTACCCAACATTACTGCCGCAAGGCGCAAGACACGTAGCACGGGGTCCGTTATTCGGTACGTTGAGAGATACCGAAGGAAATGGAATTCCTAGAGTATTTGCCGACGGTGATGACAGTACAGGTGTTGACGATGAAGACGGCGTGGCATTCCTTAGTTTCGTACCAAGTGTTAGCGGTGAAGTTGAAATTACTGTTGACGGAGCGCCCGGAGACTTTCCGGCATTTATTTCCGGATGGATTGACTTCAACGGGGACGGTTACCTCGGAGTATTTCTAAATCCCGAAGAATATATTATTTCGGCAGTTGTAAATGCACCGGGAACATACAACTTTGTGTTTAATATACCGCCGCTTGTGCAAGGTTCAGGCTACGCCAGATTCCGAATTGCAAGTGATCCTTTCAGTGCAGCTTTTCCTGAAGGACTTGCTATCAACGGTGAAGTTGAAGATTACGTTGGTCTGGGATTCGATTACGGTGATGCTAATAATGATATTGATCCGCAAAATCCTCAATTCCCTGCCGGATATCCGGTAAGATTAATAGATGATGGTGCAAGACATATTGCTACTCCAACAATTCGATTAGGTGGCACACAAACAGATGTAGATAATGACGGTCAACCCTCGCGTCATTCAACAGGAGATGACTACAATAACCGTGATGATGAAGACGGAATTGAATGGGTCGATGGTTTTACGGAAGTTTATAACGGACCCGATCCATTAGCCCCAAATCAAACATTGAGAGTTATTGGATTTACTCAAGGTGAATCTGTGACATTCAAACCACTCGCTACGTGGAATGGATTCATAAATGTATGGCTTGATCTTGATAGAACTTCCGGATGGAATAATACTGATGAATGGCTGTTTGTTGATGAACCTATAAAATCAGGCCCTGACTTTACCGAACTTACTTTCGATGTTCCTGTAACGGCCTCTGTTGGATTTACTTATATGAGATTCAGGTATACTGCTAATCCTAATGTACAGCAGACTGGTCCAGAATCAACCGGCGAAGTTGAAGACTATCTGGTAGTATTATTACCTCCTCTCGATTATGGAGACGCGCCTGATCCGTACCCAACTTTACTAGTTGATAACGGCGCTAAACATGTGATCAGTGATTTTTACCTGGGAGAGTTAATTGA
This sequence comes from Melioribacteraceae bacterium, assembly GCA_028280855.1. Lineage (GTDB taxonomy): Bacteria > Bacteroidota > Ignavibacteria > Ignavibacteriales > Melioribacteraceae > PGYT01. Next base: position 34,885 of record JANQLA010000474.1, on the reverse strand, counting down.
TGCTGAGCCTGACGGACAGCCCAGTCCGGATGCTACAGATGACGACCAAATTGATCTTGCAGATGAAGACGGCATACGTCCTGTTTCGGCTAGTGTTCGAGGTAATAGTGTTCAGGTTGAAGTTATATCAAACACACCTTCCGGCGCCACAGGGTTCTTAAGCGGATGGATTGATTTTAACCAGGATGATACTTGGGACCCCGTTACAGAAAAAGTATTTGACGATGTGCCGCTTACCGGCGGAACAGATACCTTATCGGCCGCTATTCCTGCCAACGCTGCCGTCGGTGAAACATTCGGCCGGTTCAGGTTTACGGATGTTACGGGGGTTGGTCCGCTGGATCCGGATCCGCTAACCAACTTCACGCTTGTACTTGGTGAAGTTGAAGATTACCAAATCATGATTGATTCAATACTTGTAAGTGTTGATGACTTTGGATATGTGCCGACGGAATTTAATCTACATCAGAATTTCCCGAATCCGTTTAATCCTTCAACGATCATTAGATATGATGTTGCACAGGCAAGTCATGTGAAATTGGATGTTTATAACATTATAGGTCAGCACATAATAACCCTTGTAAACGAAGAAAAAGCGGCGGGCGCATATAAAGTCGAATTCAATGTTAAGGATTTGCCGACAGGTATTTATGTCTACTCTGTGCGGATAGGTGAATTTGTTAATACTAAGAAGATGATATTGATGAAATAATTTTAATAGCATGCAGATAACACTGATCAAACGGGTATGCGTAGATTATAAATTGCACCTATTTGGTTTTACAGGTCGTTTATAGTTCTATCAGTGTAAATCAGTTTAATCTGCGTTATCTGTGTGCTATTTTTTTATGTACGTTGCTATTGCATCCGCAAATTTTATAATCTCTTCCTTCGTAGTATAAACATTAGGCGTTATACGCATTGTTTGTTTATTCCCTATTTTTACATTTATAAAATATATTTTGTGCTCGTCAAACAAATATTTTTTCAATCTACCGGGGTCGATTCCATCTATGCGGAAAGAAATAATTCCGCAGGATTTTCCTTGATTTATTACATCGGTTATAAAATGAACATTTTCATAATTTTTTATCCTGTCAATCCATAATTTATTTAAGTATCGCAAACGTTCTGCTTTTCGGTTTATTCCGAGTGTTCTGTTAAACTCAAGCGCATCCAATATTGCATTATGATTCGCAGCCGGGTGAGTACCTATTTCTTCAAACTTGCGGATGTTGTCATCAAGCTTCTTCGGCGCAGCCATCAGAGGCCATAACTTTTTAATTTTATCTTTGCGAACATATAAGAAGCCAGTACCGACTGGTGCATAAGTCCACTTGTGTAAACTCGTACCGAAGTAATCACACCCCAAATCAGAGTGTTTAAATGGAAAATGCGAGAACGAATGAGCGCCGTCGCAAATCACTTCTATTCCTTTATTATGAGCTAATTTACTGATTTTACCAATAGGTAAAATTTGACCGGTTGAAAACAATACGTGAGACACGTGGATCACCTTTGTACGAGGCGTGATTTTCTTTTCTATTGTGTTAAGCAGCTCATCATCATTTACCGGCAGGTTGAGTTTAATTTTGTGAATGATCACTCCACTGCGTCGCGAAATCTGATCCCAGGTCGTTAACATTCGGGGATAGTCGTTGTCTGTGGTTATAATTTCGTCCGCTGCTTTTAAGTCAAGCCCGAATTGAATGTTTTCAAGCGCTTCACTTGCGTTTCGTGTAATTGCAATTTCTTCGGAATCGCATCCAAACTCAGCCGCCAGTTCTTCCCGTACATCTTCTATTTTCGGTTCGAGATGTTTCCACATTTTTAACGCGGGCAGTTCGTTCGAATAGTCCAGATCTTTCTTGAATGATTCCATAACCATCGAAGGGCTCGGTGATAGCCCGCCGTTGTTCAAGTTGATTATACTTCGGTCGATATTAAATGACTGCTGTATCTTAGACCATGTAAATTCGTCTTCAGCGAATGTTACTTCGTTTTTTTGAGATACACTACTTTGAATTGCATTACCAACCTGTGCAATTGCGTCGGGACCAAGTAAGCCAAACACCCCAAGAGATGTAATTGAATTTCTTATGAATTTTCTACGAGTGCTCATTTGCAATTTATCCTGAAATCACTTATTACTTTATTTCTTTTTATCTTTCGCCCCGTTAAATAAGGTACTTAATGTAAATGAAAAATCGAAGAAAAATTATTGCAGCAATTCTAATAACGGCTACATTTCTATTCTTAAACTGCGACGGTGAAGAGAAAAAAAGTATTCAGCAAAACAAAAGTAAAAACGAAACCGAACGATTGAAAGAAATAAAACTGAAGAAACAATCGGAAGCCGACAGCTTAAAGAAAGAAATTGAAATGTTGAAGCAGAAACGTGATAGTTTGGGAAAGGCGCTTGAAAATGAAACCCAAAATTGAATCAATTGAATATACCGACGAACGTAATCACAGGCTGCTGCGTTATCTTACAGACTACATCTACACGGTAAATTTAGTGAACGGGAAAGTAGCCGAAACTTATCACGGCCCCGGCTGCCTTGCCGTTACAGGTTATAATTCGGAAGACTATATGAAAGACCCCGAATTATGGTACCGCATGGTTTTTGATGATGATAAAAAAGCAGTACTGGAACAGGCAAATAATGCTATGCGCGGCATAGATGTTGACCCGATTGAACACAGGATTGTTCACCGCGATGGGACCCTTAGATGGGTTAAAAACAGTATTGTGCTTTCGAAAGATGAAAAAGGTAAAGTTCAATCTTACGATGGCATCATTAACGATATAACAGTTGTAAAACGCGCAGAGCAATTAGCGACAATAAAACAGGAGCAGCTTATACAAGCCGATAAAATGGTTTCGCTGGGAGTACTGGTATCGGGAATAGCGCACGAAATTAATAACCCGAACAATTTTATTATGCTGAACGCACAATTCTTTGCAAAAGTTTGGGAAGATGTTCAGCCCATCTTAAAAGAATACGAAGAAACTCATGGAGATTTCGCCCTTGCAGGAATATCGTTCAGTGATTCATATGAAAAAATCCAAAAATCCATTGCCGGTATTGGCGACGGCGCTAACCGGATTCAGAAGATTACCCGAAGTTTGACAAACTTTGCCAGGCATGATCCGGGCGAATTGAACCAGCAAGTTGACTTAAACAGCGTAGTTGAAAACTCGATTACAATAGCAGGTAACCTGATTAAAAATTCAACAAATAATTTTTCGGTTGAATATAACAATGAACTGCCCGTTGTTACGGGAAACATGCAGCAGCTCGAGCAGGTTGTCATAAACCTGATTAACAATTCGTGCCAATCTTTAACCAACAAAAAACAGCGTATCGATATCAAAATATATTTTACTAAATCCCGTGATAATGTTATTATAGAAGTTAAGGATGAAGGAAGAGGTATAGAGAAAGATAACCTGAAACGAATTTTTGATCCGTTCTTTACTACAAAAAGAAACATGGGCGGAACAGGCCTGGGCCTTTCAATATCTTACAATATTGTTAAAAATCATTGCGGCGACCTGGTGATAGACAGCAGTATAAATAAAGGAACCGCAAGCAAAGTAGTTTTACCGGCTAACAAGAATTAGGAATAAGCAATGGGAACAGCTTTATACCCTCAGCACCCTGTAATGTTGGTTGACGATGAAGAGCATTTTTTACTAAGTGCCGAATTGACTCTGAAATCGAACGGAATAAATAATGTACTGACTATTAGCGACAGCAGGCAGGTGATGAAAACCCTGGTTCAAAAGGAAGTATCCCTGGTTGTACTCGATATAAACATGCCCCATGTTAGCGGTTTGGAATTACTGCCTCAAATAGTAGAGCGTTTCCCGCAGATTCCGGTAGTAATTATAACAGCTGTAAATGATGTAGATAATGCCGTGTTCAGTATTAAGAACGGCGCATTCAATTATATCTTAAAACCTGTTGACGACTCCCGACTTGTGGCTACGATTCGAAGCGGAATAGACTTGCGCGAAATTAAAAATGAAAATGTACGCCTTAAAAAATACCTTCTAAAAGATAACCTCGAACATCCGGAAGCTTTTGAACATATTATTACGAAAAGCTCTGCAATGCGGGCAATATTTAAATACGTTGAAGCAATAGCACGAACGCCGTTACCGGTATTGATTACCGGCGAAACCGGAACGGGAAAGGAATTAATTGCACAGGCAATTCATGATACCAGTTTACGCGAAGGCGAACTTGTGCCTGTAAACGTTGCAGGCGTTGATGACAACTTATTTTCCGATACTCTGTTCGGACATCGTAAAGGAGCCTTTACAGGCGCTGATAAAGAACGAAAAGGTTTGATTGAAAAAGCTGAACGAGGGACAATATTTTTGGATGAGATTGGCGACTTAAGCTTGGAATCACAGGTTAAACTCTTGCGTTTGCTGCAGGACAGGAAGTATTACCAGTTAGGATCGGATATTGCAAAGCTTTCGGATGCACGTGTTATATGCGCTACGCACCGCGACATAGAAACGATGAAAAATAATGATACGTTCAGACAAGATTTGTACTACCGTCTTCAGGCGCATCATATTCATATCCCGAGTCTGCGCGAAAGGAAAGAAGATCTTCCATTGCTGGTTGATCATTTTATCGGGAAAGCTGCCGGGGAGCTGGGTAAAACCAAGCCGACAGCTCCAAAGGAACTTATTACTTTATTATCAAACTACAGTTTCCCGGGTAACATCAGGGAGCTTGAAGGAATTATATTCGATGCCGTAAGTATGCATAAGTCAGGAGTACTGTCGCTCGATTCAATAAAGGAAAAAATATTCGATAAAGATACACCTGTTAAAATTTCTACGATAGTTGACAATGCCGAAAGCGATAAAGTGAAATTTTCAGAAAATATTCCTACACTGAAAGAAACCGAGGAATTGCTTATAAACGAAGCGCTAAAACGTTCAGATGGGAACCAATCAATCGCAGCAGAGTTGTTGGGAATTAGTAGGCGAGCGTTGAATAATCGTTTGAGAAGAAAATAAGAAAAGCAAACTTGGGAAATCCTACGCTTAAGGGTAAAAATGAGATTACACACCCATTTGATCAAACTTACATCAATATGAGCGGTTACTTAAAAAAATCATAGTAGCCCCGGCATTGTACATAACCATAACGCGCTCATTCACTCATAAGTACTTATCTCACATGATATTTGTATCTTGTCTTTTGTTATTTGCCTTTAAAAAGGGGTGCCACAAAACTTCCACGCGCCACTTTGTTTCACTTATCATAAAGTCCTTATTAATAATAAGTTAGCCTACCTTTATGCTCAATGCTTACAATTACGTGGCATACCTCCAAAATTATTATTCAAAGTTCAGAATCCCAGCTAAATTGTTTTAATAAAATAACTTAACTACCAGCAGCACTTTTGGCACAACTGTTGATATAACATAGGCAATTAAATGAATAATTCATCAAAAACGGAGGAAATGATGAAAAAGAAACTAATGAATAAGGTTGTTAATTTGATGATTTCTATAGGTCAACTCGGTTCAAAGGATTCATCAATATTTTTGACGAATAATTTTAGAAACAAAGAGCTAATTAAAACTAATAGATAATAACTATTAGTGTACATTAGAAAATTTTATTAAACAAAATTATTTTGCTAACAATAAGAAGGGGGCAAAAATGAAAAACATGAAAACAAAAATAACAGCTCTGTTCATTCTAATCGCTGTAACCTTGAACGTGTCGGCGCAGGAATATTCAGTTTCCGACAACTTCTTAAATCGTGCTGAAAAGAACTTTATTGCAACTATGGATAGTGATGTAAACTCTTTAGTGGAATCAGCAATATTTAACATGCTAATTTTCAAAGACCGTTTTCCAAAATGGAATTTTGAGAATATAGAAAATGCGCTGAACACACTTGCTGTAAAAGGCAACTCATTGTCAATAAGATATAAAGCTCAGTTAGCCGGCATTTTTATAAGGTATCCTGAAATGTTCAGTAATATTAAAATCACAGACAAAGATAATCCTGCAAAATACTTCAGGTTAATATCCGAACGGCTGAACAATAGAATAATTGCTGCAAATTAAGACTTCATAGATACACTCCTCAAGGTGTACTAAGGATGGTGGTAAAGGCCTGTCATACTCCCAGGACAGGCCTTGATTTTTTTGTAACGAGCCTGCCATGATAGTAAACTGAGTCGCGAGGTGTTCAAATATGCATTCTGGTAAAATTCCTTCATCTTCGCTCAGGAACCCAAATTTCTTGGATCAATAAATTGAGAATAGATTAAGAAACATTTTCGGTTATCGAGCGTAGTCGAAATAACTAAGTATCAGCAATTTTATCTTTTCGTTAACCACTCAGAATACAGCTCAGGTCTTCTGTCTCTTAAAAAAAGTTTCTTAGCATGTGATGACTTAACATCATCCAAATCTAATTCGGCATACAGAATTTCATCGGTTCCCTGGTTTGCCCTTGCAACCACAATACCTGCCGGATCGCATATAAAGGATTCACCTGAAAAAGTTAAGCACTCTTCTTCACCTACCCTGTTACATAAAGCAGTATAATATCCGTTGTGAAATGCTTGCACACGCATCTCAGCTTCGTATAAACCTTCGGGCCATTCACCGACGGCTCCCGCTTGCGGCACGAATACAATTTCTGCGCCATTTAATGCCAAAGCACGCATGTATTCTGGGTAGTGCCTGTCGTAACAAATGGATACTCCAATTCTGCCGTACCTGGTTTTGTAAACCTGTGCACCGGTATCGCCCGGTGTATAATAGCCTTGTTCATGAAAACATGCGTAGTCGGTAATGTGAATCATTCGTGTTGTCCCGAGGATTGTACCGTCGGTATCGATTATCGGCGATGAGTCGTAAGCTTTGTCACCCTCACGTTCGTAAATATTTAGCACGATAACCACGTCATGTTCTTTTGCAAGGTCAACGAACTTATCAGTTATTGGTCCCGGAATCGGTTGAGTCAATTCCATAAAATTTTCGTCGGCGGGTTTTTGAGGATAAAACCGCGTAAACGCCAATTCAGCGAAACAAATTATTTTCGCTCCTTCTTCCGCGGCTTGTCTTACTGCACTAACTCCCGCTTCAATATTATTTTGAATATCGTGTGATGCGTGCTGCTGTACTAATGCTATTTTTGTTTTCATACTTGTTCCCGCTTAATTGATTTCTGCAACTATTTCTTTCAGCTGCGATAAGCTGTTTAATATATAATTTGGTTTCGAGTACCAATACTTATCAATATCATCAAGATGCTTAATGCCGACGCTTATAATTTCAATCGGCTTATGTAATTCGGTAAGCGCTTTGTTAGAATTCTCAACCAGGATGAAGTCGCTTACATGATCACCGATATAAACAATTTTACCTTCACTTATTCCAAGGTTATTTATGAGACAATCCAGCAGCCCGTCCGGATGCGGTTTCTGCCTCTTTATATCTACCTGCTCATACCCGTAAATTGGATCGAACCTCTCCGTTAGTCCTATAGAATCAAGAAATTCTACAATACTGTCGCGTGAATTCTGTGAAACAATTGAATGAGTGACAGATTTAAAATAATTTAATACGTCGGTTACTCCGTCAAACAGTTCTATTTCCGTAGAATCATTGAGCTGATGTTCCGTCCAAAAACTTCCAACATGGTCGATTTGCTCTTCTTCAAAATTGAATTCTTTTAAATAAAGATCTCTCCAATTGGAGGTTCTTTGATTTGCTTCGTACAAGGAATCAGGTGATTTTAAAGCGGGGAAAGAATCTGCATTCCCGTTAGTCACTTTGTTGATTATTTGCCTGCTGACGTTATAATTTTTATTGCCGGTATCGGCAATAGTACCGTCGTAATCCCAGATAATTGCTTTTAGATTTTTGTTAGTCATTTTTTATTATGAAAGTTTTGTGTTTTTACTGTGTTCAAAGGCTTGGTTTAGACTGCTTTACTGGGTATTCCGTTTGCATCACTTGTTATTTGCTGTAATAATTAATTCTAAACAACTTCTATATTTATTCTTCTTCCTAATGTTCTTGCATAACGACGAAGTGTTGATAATCTTATATCTTCAGAATGGTTTTCTATTCTTGAAATAACAGATTTTTTTGTTTTTAATTTTTTGGCTAATTCTTCCTGAGTCATTCCGGATTCTTCACGAAGTTGCTTTAGCATAACGCCTATCTTAAAATTTTGATAGCCAATATCATAATTTTGCGCAAATTCTTTGTCTTCTTTTTTTCTTTTCGCAATATATTTTTTTAAGTCGCTCATCTTTTTTTCCTTTCCTTATAATTTCTTTTTCTTTCTTCTGCTAAAGTAATTTCACTTTGCGGAGTCCTTCGTGATTTTTTAACAAAGCCATTAGTTAGAATGAAATTATTATCGCTTTCAAAGAAGCCTAATAATCTAAATATATCTCCAGAGAATATGATTCTTATTTCCCAAATATCCGCTGTGTTTTTTAATTTCTTGAAATATTGCTTTGGTACAAATGTCATATCTTCGAACAATTCTAAAACCCAAGCAATTTTTTGAGCCTGTTTTCCATTGAGTGAATTAAGAAAATCAATCACCGGATATTTGCCGGACTCTGTTTGAAAGAAATTAACTTCTGGCATACGTCAAAGTTAGCATTAATGCGAACTTTGTTCAATATAATTATTTATGCTTTCTGATCATACAACGGCGTGATGTTAAAGCGGATGCCCAAGCATTTACGCCGCCAAATATTGCGTTTTACTAATTATGTTATCTGGGTACCTCTCATCTATTAGAAACAAATCCATGCCAAACTGTAAGCGAGATGAACAGATAAATTGCATCAAACTTAAGCAGGTATTTAACCTGAGAGTCATGCAAGCAAGTCCTTATAATTTAATTTTATCCCTTGAAAATTTGATGATCTCTTTTTCTGAAAGAACATTATAGATAAAAGTATTTTTTGTAATAATGTGAATTTTATCAAATTTCTTTTTATACGAGGATTCGGAATATTCAATAATGTGTGGCTCTAGATAACTTATTCCTTTTTCCAACTCGATTATCGTCTCAACTGGAGAATCATCTTCAATAAGCAATTCGTTTGCAAAAAATATTTCAAAATGATTTTTATTCAGTTTTGCTGTTTTATTATGAATCACTTTTTTGATTATTTCAGCCCATTCCATTTCCGGTCTGCCTCCATTATACCCTCGCCCCATTAAATCTTCTGAAGGCAACCTTAGACCATCATAAATTTCATCTTTAGTACGTTTATTGAATGGAGAATAATAACTCAGTTCTAATTTTGAACCAGGTGGTAATTTCGTTAACTCAGATACAGCCACTTTATAATCGTTAATAGTAGAAAGTGTATGCTCTATTCCACGTGATTCATTTTTGTTGAGACATAAAATACTGAAATCAGGCGACTCTCTTTTTATAATAGCAAAAGGGTAAATTAGTTTATCGAGTTTGTAATGAGAATACAAATAAACAATCGCAGAAAATATTTCATTTATTTGACTTGAATCCTCTTCGTAAATCATAAAAGAATTCAATATAGGAATTATGCTCTTAATATCATTTTTGGATTCAAAATAAAACATAATTTAAATACCTAGTAAAAATGTATATTCAAGGATCGGGCTTGTGAATATAGTTTTACAATACTTCTACTTCCTCAGCCGATGAACTTTTCCTCGCCTTCAGATCGAAATACATTACTACCTGTATACATGGTAAAATGCAAAGCTGCGCGACATAGGCAACCCATGATATCAGTCCAATTTTATAGCCGAAGCCGGAAAAGTAACTTAATACAAAATAAGGATCATTAAAGTTATTAGACATTGAATCTGCAGAACTTATCACAGATATTATAAAATCAAGGAATACAATAATACTGAATGGAGTTGTAATAATTGACAGGGCAATTTGGACAATAAACGAAATGAGTAAATAAATCCCAAAAGTTCGCCACCAATAATACTTCACTAATGAAGAGCTTCTTTTCAATGCTTCGAAAACACCGCAATCCTCTATCACCATTGTCGGAATAAGTAAAATCCATTTAATCGAGATAAAAATCACAAACAGAATAACAGCAATGAGCAGAACCCCGCCAATAAATGACAGAAAGAAAATTTCGGAAGCGCTGCCAAAAGCTAATGAAGCTATAGGAACGCCGAAAAGTATTATAGCCGCCGCTGAGATGATAATTGCAAAAAGAATCAATTCAACTAACCTGGAACTAAACATTACGGCAAATGCTTCATTTACAGTGGCTTTAATATTGTTGTACTGTCGTTGAAAAACGTGAGTAGTTCCCAAATATCCTGCTAGTTGCAGTAATCCGGCGCCGAGTATTGTTGCTAAATAAATTAGAATGAACTTAGCAACTTCGTAGGCATCATAACCAAATCCATAGTGTGGGTTCATTCCCGTTGAAAACTCTATTATCCGGTTAAAAAAGTAATTCATTCCGAATGCGAGGATAATTCCCGTGGGAAGCATGATAATAGAAGATACAATAATATTTCGACTTAAAGATTTACCGGAGACTATAAATACTTTCTCTAGAATATCTCCAAGATTGAGCGGTTTATTTTGCATAATTTCCTCCCAACTCGTTTTTATCAATAATAAAAATACTATTTTTTACGGCACAAATTGAACAAAAGCATTGTTAAAGCAGACTAATGGTCTTAGAAAATAATTTTCGTAATTCGGAATAATGCGTACACTTGTTTTATTACTTTTATTCACACTTAATCTTCTTGCACAACCCATAAGAGTTGATCACGCAAATGTTGAATTGATTTCGGAAGTAAAATCGATTGTTCCAGGACAAAGTTTTTGGGTAGCTTTTAAAGTAGATCACGACGAACACTGGCACACATACTGGCGAAACGCAGGGGATGCCGGAATTCCAACGAAAATAAAATGGGATGTGCCCGCAGGCTTTAAAGCGGGTAATATTCAATGGCCTTTCCCCGAAAGAATTATGCTTGCGGATGTGGCAAACTTTGGATTCGAAAATGAACTTGTATTGCCCGTTGAAATTTCTCCGCCTTCTGATTTGATTATCCGAACGAATGTTACGCTAAATGCATCAGCAACGTGGCTTATCTGCAAAGAAGAATGCTTGCCCGGTGAAGCTGAACTTTCACTTTCCCTGCCGGTATCAAATGAAATATTATTTAATGAAAAGTGGGTGGATAAGTTCACGGCAACACGTGAAAAGCTTCCTCTAAAAAATCATGATTGGAAAACATCTCTTGACGAATTAACCCGTAGCACAATTTCAATCCGCGTACAATCTTTCACTCAGTCAAATAGTAATTTAGGCGAAATTTGGTTCTATCCGTATCAGCCCGGGTTTATTAAAAATTCATCCGATCAATTAATTGAACAAACTGAAAACGGATTCCTCATTAGCATAGGTCTGGAGGATTTTATCGTTGAACAGCCGGATACACTGTCCGGGATTCTTGTTTCCGAAAACGGCTGGCGGGGCGAAAATACTGAGCGGGCAATTGAAATCACGGTTCCAATATCGAACGTTGAACAGGGAATTTCGAATACTGAAGGAGAAGGCTTTTCCATTTGGCTAGCTTTATTATTCGCTTTTCTGGGCGGAATGATATTGAACCTGATGCCGTGCGTGCTGCCTGTACTATCGATTAAAATTCTCGGTTTTGTTCAGCAGTCGGGAGAAGACAAATCAAAGATTGTGCAACACGGAGTTTTATTTACTGTCGGAGTTGTTGCTTCATTTCTTATTCTTGCAGGATTATTACTAATTCTCCGGGCAGGTGGCGAACAACTGGGGTGGGGATTTCAATTACAATCTCCGCTGTTTCTAATAATACTGTCTGTTCTGTTGTTGCTGTTTGCTCTCAGCCTATTTGGTGTTTTTGAAATTGGAACGAGCGCCGGAAATATTGGAGGAAAAATTGAAAATCGCGGTGGTAATATTGGTGCGATTATGAGCGGAGTAGCGGCAACGGTATTAGCGACACCCTGTACAGCACCGTTTATGGGCAGCGCTCTTGGATTTGCGATTACTCAGCCTGTTTTTGTTACTCTTTCAGTATTCGCTTTTCTTGCCTTGGGAATGGCATTCCCGTATCTGCTGCTTTCGATTTTCCCTCAATGGCTGCGATTTATTCCAAAACCCGGCAACTGGATGAATACGCTCAAACAGTTCATGGGATTCCTCCTTCTTGCGACAATAATTTGGCTTGCATGGGTTCTCGGAATACAAGCAGGCAGCGATGCAATAACCGGTTTGATGGGAGCGCTTTTATTAGCGGGATTAGCGGCATGGATTTATGGCAAATGGGGATCGGTACTAAATAAAACCGGAACGAGGATCACTGCTTCAGTTACTGCTATTTCGCTTGTTATTGCTTCAGTCACAGCAGCAAATTCATTTATCCCTGAAGAACCATTAAGTAATACAACAATTAAAAAATCAAACTCCACTCTTCCCTGGGAAAAATTTTCGCAGGAGAAAGTAGATAAACTTGTTGCCGAAGGAGAAAAAGTATTTATAGACTTTACCGCTGCATGGTGCCTAAGCTGTCAGGTTAATGAAAAGGTAGTATTAAATACACAAGAGGTAGTGAACAAGTTTGCCGAATTAAACGTTGTTCCATTGAAAGCGGACTGGACATCGCGCGATCCTGAAATTACAAAAGCACTTGCAAAATTTGGACGTAACAGTGTTCCCCTCTATGTTCTTTATGATTCTGAAGGAAATGTGACGAAACTACCTGAAATACTTACGCCGGGAATTGTTTTGGATGCATTAGAGAAATTGTAAAAATGAATGTATGTGGTAAACCAGTGAACAGGTTTGAAATAGAATTGATAAACACAATAAACAAACAAGGAGGTACCAATGAAAAAAATATTTTCTTTTGTTTCCATGCTTCTAACACTTGCGAGTTTAACCAGCTTGTTTGCAGCAGACAAAGCGGAAATAGATAAACCTGCGCCGAACTTCACATTAACCGACAGCAATGGAAATGAACATTCGCTTTCGGACTTTGAGGGTAAGTATGTAGTGTTAGAGTGGATCAACTTCGACTGCCCGTTTGTAAAGAAACATTATGACGGCGATAACATGCAGATGCTTCAGAAAAAATATACTGAGAAAGATGTGGTGTGGCTTGCAATCTGTTCATCAGCCGAAGGCAAACAAGGCTACTTTGACAATGATGAGATTAACAAACGCATTGCTGATCACAACGCAGCGATGACCGGTTACTTGATAGACGAATCCGGCGAAGTAGGCAAAATGTACGCAGCTAAAACTACGCCTCATATGTACATTATTGACATGGAAGGTGTTCTCGTTTATGCCGGTGGAATAGATGATCGCAAATCAACAAGTATTGCCGATATTAAAGGAGCTACAAATTACGTATCGCAAGCCTTAGATGAATTATTGGCTGAGAAAGAAGTTTCAGTAAAAGTATCCAGTCCTTACGGGTGTTCGGTTAAGTATAAGAATTAAATAAAAGCGTGGCTTTGCACAAGCCACGCAATAAATTTTATACAGGTTGACTGCCGAAACCTTCAAAAATAAGTAGAAGACTGTTGATATTGGGAAGCAGGGAAAGTAATTCCACTTCGTTACCATTGTTAAATACAATAAGCAATTCTCCCTCTTCGCCTTCTTCTAATACCAGATCCCCAACTTTTTCACCGCTGTAAAAAACATCGCCAATATCGCCTGATTCCGCATCCGGATCATCGATAACAAGTTGAAGTTCCCGGTAAGTAAATGTCACCTCATCGATCTGGCTTTCGGTTTCCCCTTCGCCGAATGTTGGATCAAGTAGATTTGTTCCGGTAGCAGTAATAGATACAAGTGTGGCTGAAGCAAGCCCGATAGTAACCTCAGCGGTTGTAGAGTTCAATGATAAATTCAGATTATACGAGATTCCCGTTTGATCTGTAATTGTACCGCTTATTGTTGCAGAAGTTATTTCCTGCTCAGCGAATGGATTGAGCAAGTTCGTTCCAAATAGAGTGAATGTAGCATCGAATCCGGAAACTTCGTCGATTGAAACGCTTAACGAAAACGCCGCTTCCGTACCCCCCTCGTCCAGCGAGAAGTTGTAAAGGCGAATCTCCGCCGTTTGTGTACTACTCACCGGGTAATTTAATATAACTTCATTTTCAGGTTGCGGATCATAGAACCATTTGAGTGAATCGGTATTATACGTGTGAGTGCCGAACAGGCTCTGAAGTTCGAGCAAAAGCGCCAGTGGATCTTCCGTGTTCAATTCTACTGGGGGATTTTCTATTCCCGATAACGCAAATACTGCAGAAAAAGCAGATGACTGGGATAACATGTTACCCATTGTCTCGTCCATTTCTTTAAACGCTGCTTCGACTTCTTGCTGGCCAACCTCATCATTTGGATCATCATCGTCATCACTACAAGCAACAAAACTAATTAGTGATAAGAACATCAGGTACGCAAAAAATTTACTTAGCTTCATAGTCCCCTCTTTTTTTTCGTCTAAAAAATAATTACCTAACAATATTATAAAGATAACGTATCTAAGAATAAATCTGCATTAATTCTTTAACCCGATCAAAAATTACTGACAGAATAATTTTTTTTGGTTGATTAACGGAACCCAACTGTATATATTGCGTCTATACAGTCAGAACAGTTGAGAAATTTGAAAAATGTTACTAAATCTTACAGAATATTCAACCAAGACTATACAGGATCAAATTTACGATCAAATAATAGGAAAAATAATTGATAAAGAGCTGCTGCCCGGTCAGGAAATTGAAACAATCGGATTGCTGGCCAGGAAGCAGCATGTAAGCAAAAATACAATTAAGAAAGTTTATGAAAGACTTCAATCAGAAAATGTTTTGGAATTCCGGAATGAGTTTGGATTCTTTGTAAAAAATATTGATAAAGATCGGTTAGACCAATTCCGAAAAAACATTGAACGCTCTTCACTTAATTCCATAGGCGATAATTCACTTAAACGAATTTTGGGTGAAGCTGCGGAGAAGCATAAGCTGGAAGAGGAATTAAAACTTGCTCGTAAAATTCAGTCGGACCTGCTGCCAAAACAACCTGTGCTTGAACAAAACTTATCAGTACATGCGCACACGCAGCCGTCGCGTGTAGTGTGCGGCGACTTTTACGATTACTTCAAAATTGATAATGACAGTTACGGGGTGATAATTGCCGATGCGTCCGGCAAAGGAATGCCTGCTGCGATTCTGATTTCGCAAATTCAGGCGATAATAAAAAGCGAGTTGGGAAATGGTTCTTCTATTGAGCAGATTGTAAAAAAATTAAATACACACTTAATTAAGAATTGTTCTGCAAGTAGTTTCACGAGTCTTTTTTACGGCATTGTTAATAGTTCAACCGGCCGCCTCAGTTATGTAAATGCGGGGCACAACTTCCCTGTAATTATAAAAGATGATTCATCATTCGAGCTGCTTAAAACAACGGGTCCTGCTTTAGGGCTCGTACCGGGTTTTGAGTACATAACTCATACCATTCAGTTGTCAAAGCCGTCATCGATTCTTTTTTATACCGACGGAATAACGGAAACAATGAATGAACACGGCGAGCAGTTCGGTGAAGGCAGGCTTATTGAGCTTTTGATCAGAAATAAGAAGGTTCCAGCAGAAGAACTTATTAATAAAATTCTTAATGAACTCAACGTATTTAAGTCGGATAAATTTATAAATGATGACAAAACCATAATGCTGGTTAAATGTACTTCTTAGTGACTTATAGCCGAGTGTAAAAAAGAAAAACCATAAAGGCGCAAAGGACACAAAGAATCACAAAGGCAAGAATGATTCTAAACCTAACAGATTTATCAAACGAGCCATTGCAGGGACAAATTGCTAGGCAGATTAGATCGAAGATTCTAAGCGGTGAATTGGAGGCGGGATATATGCTTCCATCAATTAGAAAGTTAGCGAGGGAGCAAAAAGTGAGTGTAATAACGGTACAACGGGGATATGAATTACTTGAAAAAGACGGGTTGATTATTTCACGACGCGGTAAAGGATATTTTGTAAATAATTTGATGAAAGATGAAAAGAAAGGTTTATCCGAGGAAAAACTAAAACAAAACTTAACTCCAATGCTGCGGGTGGCAATTGACGAAGGGATGAAAACTTCGGAGATAAAAAAAATAATAGATGATATTCTAAAAACATTTTGAGGAATGAAATGAAAATTTGGCGGGTGATCAGAACTTTAACCTTTATTGTGGTCGGGTTAATCAATACAGTCTTTATACGCGCAGAAGATGTCGGCTCGTGGAAGAATTACATTGGCTACCTGCTGATCGTACTTGCAATTTACGACATAACTGCAATTGTGATGGGTTATCTGAAATCAAGAAAAGAAATTAACAACTGAGGAATATAAAATGTCACAAGCATTCAAAATATCAGGAGTAATAAAGGACTTCCCTGAATTCAAACTGGGGCCGCTTGACTTGGAGCTTGAAGCGGGTACAGTGCTTGGATACGTTGGGCCAAACGGTTCGGGCAAAACAACTACTATGCATTGTATGGTGGGGCTGCTTAAAGCCGACGGGGGAAAAGTTGAAATATTCGGACGTGATAATGACCCGAATAGCATCGACTGGAAATTTGATATCGGCTACGTCGGTGACAAACACGTGTTCTACGAAAACTGGAACGGCGCGAAGAATCTTAAATTCTTAAGCGAGTTTTATCCGAACTGGTCTGATAAATACGTAACCGAACTTGTAGAGCGCTTCCAGGTTCCGTTAAACAAACGCGCAAAGGATTTGTCAAGCGGGAACAGGGTAAAGTTATCGTTAATCGGTGCATTAGCACATTCTCCAAAATTACTTATACTCGATGAACCAACCGCTGGATTAGATCCCGTTGTACGTACCGAACTTCTTGATGTACTATTTGAAGTTGTTGAAAGCGGTGAACGCGCAATATTTTATTCGACACACATACTTTCCGACATTAGCAGGATTGCAGACGTACTGGCATTTTTAGATAATGGAAAGTTGAAATTAAAAGTTGCAAAAGATGACTTAACCGACAACTGGCGCAAGATTACTTTTAAGCTGAACTCCGACGAAGTTGAACTTACCAATGTAGTAAATACTGAAAGGCAAGGTAGAGACTACCGAGTAATAAGCAGCAACTACAACGTTACGATTGATCAGCTAAAGCAACTGAACGCTGAGAACATCCTTGAAACTCGCATGAGCGTTGACGAAATAGCTGTTGAAATACTGAAGAAAAAATAGAAAGCGAAGCTATGCTAAAGCAATTACTTATAAATGATTTAAAATATTATTGGTTTGTCTTTATGATGATGTCTCTTCCATTAATCATTTTCACGATTCTCGGACTCACCGATACTTACATAGATTTGAACATGGAATTCATTAACAAGTACTTTTGGTCATTAGTGATAGGGCTTGGTTCATATTTCCTGATTTACGGAATGCATGTAAATAAATATAAAGAGAAGCATGATCGGGTATTAGCCTATTTGCCAGTCCCATTAAAGAATCGGGCAATATACAAGTTCGCCTTCGGAATTTTTCCAATAGTATCGATTGTTTTCTTTCTGGAATTCTTAAGAACTATATTGCCGGATAGTTTAAACACGACAATTACCCGTATAGACGCCCAACTTTCACTGCTATTTATATTCCTCGGAATCATGTCAACATCATACGATTATATGAAGTGCCCGACAAAAAAGATTAAACATTCAATCCGATCCGCTTCGATTGTAATCATTCTTTCATTGCTATCAGCAGGATTTATCATTTTAGTTGGCTCCGAAACCATTCCGCCAATCGTTAAAGGGCGGGATGAAATCTATTTTTACTTGTGGGGCATAGTGATAGCAGTAGTAGCATCAGTTATTTATTACAGAAGAGAATCCTTTGTTTGATAAAAGTGAATAAAAAATGTTAGCAATAACTAAATACGAGCTAAACTATCACATGATAAGAATCGCAGCAATCGTTTTGTTGCCGATGATATACGCCATTCTAACATTTCTTCACAGTGATTTTAATTTTGAGAAAGAAACGTATGCGCGAGTAGTGTTTCCAATCTTGTTTGGAATGCTGCCAATAGTTTTAATTGCAATCTGCTGGACTTTATCCATCAAGGAATACCGCGTGAGAAGGTTTGTAACATTGCCTGTTAAACCAATACAGGTAATATTGGGGAGATCTTTAACAGCAGCTTTACCGTTAGTATATTTACTCTTATTTGGATTGATTATTCTAATTCCGCTTGATCCTGCCTCCTGGGAGCCGATAACAGGGAGAATCCTTTATCAATATGGAGCCATTGCCCTGATGGTTGCTACGTTCTATGTTGCATTCGAATTAATAAATTTAACATTGCTGCAAACAGATGTTGCTAAAATACTAATCGGGATACCAGTATTTGCGGTAAGCATAGCAACATTATTTATAGTTGATAGCAAACTTTGGCATCAAATACATCAATCAAATATAGGATTGGTTTATGCAGTATTCGGATCGATACTAATTTTATTGGGCGGCTACATCTATTCCAAAAGAAAAAATTACCTGGTATAAGAGATGAACAAACTATTGCTAAAATACGAATTCGATTACACGAGTCCTTACTGGCTTTCACTTGCAGGATTGCTTGTGGTGTATACAGTCTTGTCTATTTTTGATTACCACATTCTTACCGGCCCGTTTTTCGAAATTGATTATTGGGGGGCAATATATACGATGTTTCTCTCAATGCTGCTTATTTCTATGTGGATGCAGAGAATTAAAGAAAATAGGAATCGTATTTACGCGTTGTTGCCAATATCGCAAAATGTTATGGCAAAACTTCGTGCGGCTACTTACGGCATTCCAATGTTGCTATTGGTTACATATATGATAGTAATCCACCTTATTCTATTGCCTAATTGGAAGGATGAATCTTCAACGCTTATCGGGCAAACAGGACTTTTCTTTGCATTGTTTATTGCCACGGTAATGGGAAGGGATATTTGGATTGCGAAATCATTCAAAAATTTTTTTTCGAAAATTATCCCCATCTTCTTTATTGCCGTTGTAATAATCGGATTAACATTACTAATAATACTAATTTTATTACCCTTTCTGTATGATTCCGTTCCAGTGAATTGGGCACGCTCTACATTCTTGTACTCTAAACTAATTTTCTTTGTTATGGCGTTTTTGTTATTGCCTGGTTTATTGATAACATATAAAAAACGAAACTCATTTCTCTCTTAGGGATTCTATGTTTACGATACTAAAATATGAACTTCAATACCTCCGCTTTAACATGCTGCCAACTTTATTGCCGGTAGCTGCAATGGCTGCACTACTTATCTTCGGATCAGAAAACATTATAAACGGTACTTCGTATATTTTAAGCCTGGCGATATTCGGTCAGCTATTGGGGGCACGGGGAAAAGAGAAACGAAGCTTTAGAGAAATCGTTTACCCGGCAAGCCGGAAACTACTTGCACGGACTCGTTCCCTATTCATTTATTTACCCGTTATAACAATCTACTTAACTGGCTTAATTGCACATTTACTTGTTAGTGGCGTTGGCGGAGAATGGCGTGATAGTATTTACGAATTAACAATGATGCATGGCTTGATAATTATGATTGGTCATCTGTACTATTTTTTCAGCGATTCTTTCTCACTGTTTAGAAGCAGCAACGGTAAACTTGTATTCAATATAATAGCTGTAAGCCTTTGCCTTTTGCTGATGATACTCTTAAGTCATTCAGTGGAGGCGTCATTTTCAAACTCTTATTCATCCGGGATTAGCTCGTTAATATTCATCTGGATAGCTGGCGTTGTATTATCCAAAATTTCTACATACACATTTAATTATAGAGAATCTTTAATCGACTAATACAACCAACATGGTATAAAATGTTTCAACTGGTAAAAGCTGAGTTAAGCTACAATAAAAAGTATATAATATTTGGACTGATATTTTGTTCGATCTTTATGCTCGCATATATAGCGAGCGGCAGAATTGAACTGGAATCCATCAGGTATTCAACTTTCTCAATCGCATTTTGGATGTTTTTCTTTGCCAGGTGGGGATATTATATTTTCAATAAAGATAACCTTGAACGCGTTCATGCTTCACTTCCCCTTAGAATGAAAAGCATTGCGGTAGCTCGCATAATGCCGGGAATTGTTTTGTGGTTAGTTTTCGTTACAATTGTTGCGCTTACGTTGTTATTAAATTCCTACTTTACTATTAAAACACTAAAAAGCATTCTTTTCTTGAACGGATTAGCGCTCATGGTTAATTCATTTGTTTATATCTGGCATGATTTCATTTTTATAAAACCAAGCAAAATTAAAAAACGACTCGCTTACGCATTCTATTACTTGTTTACGTTCACTGTTGTAATCGTTGTCTATTTGTCAACATCTACTACATTTTCGTCACTTGAAAGCTTACAGGATAGCATACGCGGAAACCTGTTTACTATACCATGGATTATTGCAACAAACATTATGGCTTTGGCTTTTATATATCTTAATTACTATTTGTACCCAATTAGATCATCTTACCTTCACAGTGAATTTGGACTTAGAACAAACATAAAAGTAAAAACAGGCGACATTACATAACAAACATAATTCGGGGGGATTTATGAATACCGAAACAACTTACCAAGAAATTACGAACGAGGAGAAGCAGTCATTTACCGATAAAATGACAGGCGTAATTACCGAACCGTCAAAGATGTTTGCACAACTGGCGGAAGAAAAGCCAACATTCCTCAACTGGCTATTCCCTATACTCACTTTGATCATTGCGGCCGGAGTAATGAGTTATCTTACAATGCAAAACCCGGTAATAAGAGACCAGGCAATATTGAAGCAGATGGAGCGTATAGAAGTAAGCATGAACAATGCTGTTGAAGCAGGTCAGATTACACGCGAGCAGGCAGACGCACAAATGGAGAGTATTCGCGAGCAAATTGAGCAGCAGATTGAGAGCGGTACAGTCACAAGCGCAATAGCAATTTTCGTTATTACATTTGTAATGTTTTTTATTGTTGCCGGAATTCTTTTTCTGCTGGCAAGGTTTGCGCTGAAAGGGGAGGGTAGTTACTCATCTGCCATGAGCGCTTATGGATTGTCTTATTTTATATTAGCATTGCAGGTAATACTAATGCTAATTTATTCGCTGGCAACTGATCAGCTTATTAATGCTACAAGCGTGGCTTACTTTTTTGATGCCGATATAAAAACGCTTTCAGGATATCTCTTGAATAAGATTGACCCCTTCACTATTTGGTTTTATTCGGTTGTCAGTATTGGCATGGCAAAGATGTTTAAGTCGAAAACTGTCGGTAAATATTTCGCCGCGGTGTTCGGCTTGTGGATTGGATTCAGTTTGTTATTCTTCCTTGCGGCGCAGCAATTTCCGTTATTGCAAATGTTTATTCAATAGGATAATTAAATGATGCGCAAGTTATTTTCTCTACACTACAAGCAAATGGTTCGATCCACACTGTGGAAACGCAACCTTGGAACAAATATTTTTCTTGGCATTATGTTCTTTCTGATGATGCTCAACTTTCTTTCGATTAGTTTATTTATTGATAGATTTATCGAGGAAACACATCATGGAATAAATCCCGTTGAATTTATTAATCAGTACATAATCTATTATTTGTTTATTGATTTACTTCTACGATTGGTCTTCCAAAAGAATCACGGGATGATTATCAAACCTCTATTGATTCATCCTGTAGATAAGCTTAGTTCTGCCAACTTTATTCTGACAAAATCTATATTCAGCATTTTTAATTTACTTGCAGTCATATTGCTTGTTCCATTTGCGGTTAAGAATTATTCTAATTTTGAAAACGGTATATCATTTTTTAATTGGTTGTTTTCGGCATTAGCTTTGATATTAACTAATTGCTACTTAACGGTATTGCTAAAGCGCGGGAGCTCTATTTCCGCTAAATATATTATTCTATCCGGGGTATTACTCGGTACTCCGATTACGTTAACTGAGTTGGAAATTATTGATGCGCTTTCTGTTTCATCTACATTATTTAAATCATTCTCTCAATCCGTTGTATATCCATTAGTACTATGGTACCTAGCAACATTAGTTTATTACTCCAATTTACAATTGGTAAAGAATCAACTACGACTCGATAAAATTCAGCAGTCCGTGAAAAGATTTGATGTTATTGGAGGTAAATACTCAATTCTAAATCGTTTCGGTGAAATCGGCTTATATGCAGCGCTTGAACTTAAGCTGCTGTTAAGGCATAAGCGTTCTCGGGCAACGCTTATTTTCTCCGGGGCTATGATATTTATCGGAGTGGTTATTTATCCTTCCTACACAGCCAGGTCGAATTATGCGCCGGTAAATACTTTGATGGAAGAGCGACTCGAACGATACGAAGAAAATATTTCTTATGAGCAGGACGCAAGTGAAATTGAATTCAAAATTATAAGCGATGAGTTACCGCCCGAAGCCACAGTATTTATTACGGGTAATCACCAGGGACTAAACAACTGGGAAGCCGATGGCGTTGCTTTACATAAGAAGGGTAATGAATGGATACGAAAATTAAGATTTGCAAACGGCACTTCATTAGAATACAAATTCACTCTTGGGAGCTGGAAAAACCAATTGCTCTCGGATAAAGGTGAACGAATGGAGAATATGAAGCTCACTATAAATTCAGATACGACCTTAGTTATCAAGGCAAATCACTGGGAATTAGGCGGGTTTGGATTTTATAAGATTATGCTCGTATATATGGGAATTTTAGTTACCGGGATGCTTGTACTGGGGTACGGTCAATTTATTTTTGGATGGGAAAGCAGTTTCTTCGATTTAATCTCCAGCAAAAGGATTGATCTGTTCAAATATATTCATACCAAATTCTTATTGATGCTTGCAGCGGGAGCTCTGGTTTATATCGTCTCACTGGCATATGCTGTTATTTCAATTGAGTTTATAAAAATTCACACAAGCTTGTTTCTCTACAATGTTGGTATAAACTCATATGTGCTTTTAATACTTGCAACTTTAAACAGGAAAAGAATGGATTTAGGCGCGAGCATAATAAGCACACAAGGTAAAGGATCAAGCCAGTACTTGGCAATAATACCGGTACTATTCGTGCCGACAGGGATAATTATTCCTTTTGCATTAAGCAATTCATTTGATGCCGGACTTTTGTTTATGGGAGGTTTAGGCGCAATTGGTGTATTATTTCAAAAACAATTCCTGAAGTATATTTTAAAACTTTTTTACAAACAGAGATACAAACTTGCATCCGGTTTCAGGATAACTTAGAGTAGAGGATATAATGATAGAGATAAAAAATTTATCAAAAGTATATGGAAAATTGACAGCCTTAAGTGTTGATCAACTAGAGATCAATAAAGGAGAATGCTTCGGCTTAGTGGGCAATAACGGCGCCGGTAAAACCACACTCTTTAGTTTGATACTCGACCTAATCGAAGCAACAACCGGTGAAGTTGCTTCCAACGAGCATAGTGTTCAAGGATCGGAGCATTGGAAAAAATATACTACGGCTTATTTGGATGAAGGCTTTCTAATTGATTTCCTTACCCCCGAGGAATACTTTGAATTCATTGGAGAGCTGCATGAGAAATCTCCTAAGGAAATTGAAGAACTGCTTAAGCATTACGATACGATATTTAACGGTGAGGTTCTCGGTAAGAAGAAATACATCCGCGATCTGTCAAAGGGAAATCAGAAAAAGGTTGGTATTGTCGGTTCATTATTAAGCGAACCGGAAATTATAATATTGGATGAACCGTTTCCGAATCTTGATCCTTCTACAGTGATGCGGTTAAAAAATGTTATAAAAGAATTGAACAGCAAAGGTGTTACGATATTAATTTCCAGCCACGACTTAAACCATGTTGTTGATGTATGCAATCGAATAGTTGTTTTGGAGGGTGGTAAAATAATCAGGGACGAACCAACCACGAAAGAAACTCTAAGCGAATTGGAGAAGTATTTTGCGGTAGAGTAATTTTACTGAGTCTTCATATTTAATTATGTCTGTAACCAATTAGAATAATTATTTTCGATCAACTACTTCCAAAATCTATTTGCCGCATATCTTGCGGAGTTTAGGTTATCTAATCATCGCACAAATTGTGGGGAATATTTCCACATTTGAAACTTTTAGACTCACTATGGATTTTTAAAGTAAAGAAACTAAATTAGGCCGATGTTTCAAACAAACATAAACATATTTCTACAATCATTCTCAAGCGAGCCGTTAACGTTTGCAATGAAAGTTGTAACCGCCATTGGTTACGAAGAATTTTTCTTTGCGTTTTTAATTGCAATTGCATCGGGTGTAAACTTTCGCAAAGGTTTTCTGCTGATGCAGATACTTATGGTAACGGGATTGATCAATCAATTTTTCAAGGAGTTTTTTGCGCTGCCCCGCCCGTGGTTCGTTGATTCAAACTTGGATACATTCGGAAAGAACGTAAGTACTACTTTTACTTCTATGAGAGCCGATAGCTTTTGGAGTGGACTCTCGCAAGAGGTAATCGAGAAGTATCGAATGCTTAAGCCGGATACGTATGGATTGCCTTCGGGGCATACCAGCACAGCAGTTGCTCTATGGGGTTCCGTTGCTATACTATTTAGTAAAAAGTGGGTGCAATTCATTTGTTTATCACTAATAATATTAATTCCTCTTTCGCGTTTGTACCTGGCGCGTCATTTTTTTGCCGATGTGCTTGCAGGATATGCATTGGGATTTATAATGCTGGTTCTGTTCTATTTTATAATATTCCGAAAAGAGCGGCTCAACGCTTTCATTGGGAAAGTAAAATTTGACCTCACTTTTAGTACATCTCAATTACTAATCTATGCTTATTTATTCGGTCTGCCAATATTTGCAGCGCCATTTGTCGGCCCAGAGACTGTTGAACTTGCCGGCTTTCTATTGGGGTTAAACCTTGCTTATGTTTTAATCAGCTATCAAAAATATCCAGCTGATTCGGGGGCAATAACAAAAAGAGTGCTGCGAGTATTAATTACATTGCTAATTTTTGTAATTACAGGAATCATAATCACACTAACCATAGATTCATTTTGGGATGATAATTTACAAGTAGCGCTATTTATCAGGGGATTCCTTATCATATTCATTGGAATCTATACCGGTTATCGGCTCAACAAAAAATTTGGTTTGATGACAGCATAAATGTATGATCGGATTTCCTTTGCATTATGTCAGTGAAAAACCTTGTTTTATTTTTTATATTCCAACACAAAAATTGGATTGCCTTATGGAAAGGATAATAAACATCCGAATTGAAAAGTTACCCGAGGGAGTTTACCTAGCAACTTCTGATGAAGTTCAGGGATTAATTGCACAAGGGCGGACCGTAACCGAAACCATTGAGATAGCAAGAGATGTTGCAAAAAAAATAATTGAAGCGCAACAAGCTGAAAACATCAAATCACTTGAGCAAATAGAAAAATCATTCGATTACCCTCTTGTCGTAGGAATATAAGTGGGTCGACTTAGCGGCTTCAAGTATAGAGACATTATTAAGAGGCTTAAAGGATTTGGATTTACTTTTTATAGACAAGCATCAGGCAGCCACGAAATCTGGTTTAACAATAAAACAAATAGATTTATAACAATTCCAAATCATAGCGGTGATATGCCTGAAGGCACGTTGAGAGCAATTTTAAAACAAGCCGATATACAAATCGAAGCTTTTCTTAAGAAAAAGTAGCTGAGCAGGGTCAACATAGTTATATAATGATCAGTGACCGATTGTTTATATTTTGATATTTATAACACGAAATCAGTCCGATAGAATCATCCCTTTCTTTTTGTTACTTCCATTATCCAATCCTTCATGAGTTCCATTGCGTCTTCAGAGAAAGTTTCTTCAAGTTTTCTATATTCAGTAATTGCGCCTGTTTCGGAGGTTTGAAACAAATGGTTTAAGCCGGGCAGTTCGATTGTTTTATAATTTTTATTTCCTGCAATAGTCAATGCCCTGTCAATAGCTTCAAGATTTTCTTTTGGTGGAACCTGCAAATCTTTTTCTCCATTTATCGCTAGTACCGGTATTGTAATTTTTTCCAATGCAGGGCGCGGGTCATACGAAATAAAAAAGCGAAACCATTTCGACATTACTTTTTTCAGATTAGCCTGCATGGCTTCTTTTGAGTGCGTAGGGTTAGATTTTACGGAATCGTGCAATTCAGCATAATACTCGTCGAGCAGAACATTAATTTTTGTTAACGCCGCATCGTTATCCGGTTCCTTTTCAATTATATCGTAAATCTTTTTATTTAGCTTAGTGGCTTTGGAAATATCTTCTTCAGATTCCACGGCAACTCTCGAAATTAGCTCGGTTTGCATTAACAAAATATCTTTACCGGGCAAACCGGGTCCCGCAAGCATAACAATAAAATCCATCTCATCGGAATTTACCGCTACCATTGGTGCAACAAGTCCGCCTTCGCTGTGTCCGATAATTCCAATATTATTTCTATCAACTTCCCTTCTGCCGGATAAGTAATGCACTGCTGCATTAGCGTCATCCGCAAAATCCCTTGTCGTTGCCGTTTCAAAACTACCCTCTGATTCACCTACTCCTCTTTCATCGTATCTTAACACGGCTATTCCATTGCGGGTTAAATAGTCCGCTATTACCCAAAAAGGTTTATGCCCGAAAATTGTTTCGTCCCTGTCCTGAGCGCCCGATCCGGTAACAAGCACAACCGTTGGGAAGGGACCTTTACCATTTGGTAAAGTAAAAGTCCCTGATAAATCAATCCCGGCTTTGTCATTTCCGAACTTAACTTCCTCCTCTTTGTAAGGGTATGGTTTTTTAGGAGTCTGCGGACGTTTCAACTTCTCGACTTCGTCAACCAGCTTAAAGTTGAGCTCCATTGTCTGTCCCGCTTGCTCCCAGGTTCCTTCAACTGTTTCCTCATCTTTAAACTTACCCTTGTAAGCACCTTTAATTAGATTAACTTCAAAGAACAATTCATCTTCCGATTTTAAGATGCTTGACACTGTAATATTTTCAGCTCCTTGATCGGGACTATCTATAAAAGCCGCAAGCTCGCCTGAATCTTTTTTATAAATCTTCAAAACTAATCTAATGTCATAACCACCGGCATTCAGTTTGCCTTGATAAATTTCGTCAAATTCTATTTCGTCAGGAGAGACGCTTTTAGCAGCTTGCTTATTTAAACTAAGATCGAAGCTCTGACCGGCTTGCTTCCAAGTGCCTTTTATTATTACCCAACTTTCGTCAAGTTTGCCTTCGTATCGCCCGCCAACTGAAGGCACAACAAAAGTTATGTTATCTTTATCGATAACTGTTCCACCGACCTTAATGCCATATGCACCCTGGTCGGGACTATCCATTGTGCTAACCAACTTTCCATCCGCTACATTAACATTAAATACAATTGTTAGCAAAGCGCCGCCGGCATTTAGTTTTCCTTTCCATTCACCTAAAAATTCGTTTCGAGATTGGGCAACCAGCATTGTTGAACATAGTACAAAAAGTATACATAAAAATGATAAGCGTGGAATTGTGAGATGCATAAATTTTTCTCCTTTACATAATTATCGAATAATAGTGAATATTTAGTTTACCCATTGGCAAATAATACGTCTAAGTTGTTATGACGCCGTTTATTAAAAAATCTTTAAAGGCATTCGGTTTTCTTGTACTGATATTGATATCGATTGAGCTAATTCATTTTTCAATTCTTGCAACGCCTCAGAAAATGTTTTCATATAGCTTAGACCTGGGCAGATTAAAAATATACTCGGATATACACATTTCGTTAGACCTTATTCAAAAAATAATTGATGCCGATGAAAGAGTCTCACAATCAGAATTATATGACTCGTCATTATATGCAAATATTTTTATATGCAGTGATCCGAGCTTGTACGCAATTTTCCCGATACTGACCGGCATGAGCACTATTTCATCAGGCTTAACAATAACAGTAGTTAACAATGTCTTCCTAAACCTAACCCGGATAAACCTGCTTGAATCCGGATCACATCTCCGAATTTCTTATTCACATTTAAACGGTGATTTTTCGCAAATTTTAGCTCACGAACTTACACACCAACTAATCACTGATAAAATCGGATTTTGGGAAGCACGAAAATTCCCTCGTTGGAAGGCTGAGGGATACTGTGAGTATAATTCCACAATTGCTAAAATAAGAAAAGATAGTTCTTATAACTTTGCCGAACGGTGCTCTGATTATTTTGATTACGGACTCTACGGCGTAAACAAACATTCTAAATTTTATTATAAATCGCAATTGATGGTAGAGTACTTATTCGAGGTAGAAGGGATTTCGTTTACAGAATTTAGTTCTCAAAAAATAAATAGCAACAATACTTACACAAGCCTGAAAAAGTGGTATGAACGAATGATTGAAAATGAAAAACAGCAATAACCTGTTAAAGTTTAGCTGCCTTGTTCGCTTATTTTTTGCTCACCTATTAGTTTGTTATATAGATTAACCCAAAAATCTTTTCCAAGGTCATCTTTAAATTGCGAAATGAACACATCGTACATTTTTTTACGGTCGGACTGTAAAACGCTAATCAAGTGTTCAATGCCCGGGGCTATTTCATTCATAGGTGTTCTGCGCCCATAGAATTTGATTACACGTTTCTCTTCTTTTTTAAGAAAGTCGTTAAATAAGTCTATCCAAATATCGGCGTCGTGAATATAGCCCAGCTCATCCTGGTAGGTTTTTAGTTTGTTAATTTCATCACTTAAACCATAGCGAAATTGTTGGTTAAAAAACTCGATTGTGTAGCGCTGTGTTTTAACAACTTTACGGTAGTCGTGCAATTCCTCGACATTTGTTTCATCAATAATGTAATTGTAATATGAGTTGGTTTCTTCATTACTTTTTTGAATATACTTAATTAACAATCGTTGGACTTTTTGTTTTGTCTCCCGGCTGCTTCTTTCTTTCTTTTTCTTATACTTTTTATCAAATCCTCTTGATAAATCTTTGAGCGCCCTTGAACTATCAAACTCATTGATCATATCAACGAACCTGTTTTCAAGTTTCTCGCGACGTTGGCGGAGTCGCAGCTTCAACCGGTTAATTCCAAACTGATGACTTTTAATTTTATCGTGTTGTGATTCTTTTTGTAGAAAACTTAATAAAACGTCAAGGTCTCTAAGCTCTGCCGATGCATCCATAATTTTTTTAAATATCTTAC
This sequence comes from Melioribacteraceae bacterium, assembly GCA_028280855.1. Taxonomy (GTDB): domain Bacteria; phylum Bacteroidota; class Ignavibacteria; order Ignavibacteriales; family Melioribacteraceae; genus PGYT01. The sequence goes on along the minus strand of JANQLA010000474.1, from coordinate 5,532 downwards.
TATAAGAAGAATGAACATTCTGTTTCAAATATTTGCTGTAGAACTGAATTGCGCTACGTAGCCTGCGAGAGGATGTACGGGCCCTATGAACGGCGCCTACGGTCACATTCTTGTTAAGCCGGATGCTGGTTCTCTCAAGCGCTTCAACTTGCTTAACTAAATACTTTACCCCTTTTTCACAGAATAGCTTATTCATAATAAAATGTATGTTTACAATATATTGTTGAAGGAACGGAAATTAATAGAATTGAATTGTTTTATCAAGAATAATAGAGAATTGGCGGTGAAATTGATTTTCTTGCCTTGGAAAATTGAACAATACTTGTGGAATTATGGCCGGGACATGAAAAAAAGTAATAACGTAGACAGGGAAAAAATTCGAAGGCGAAATCCTTACAAAAAAGAATAATGAAACGGGAAAGCGAAAAAAATTAAATCTAACTCAGAAGTAGCTTGCTAAAACATTTGGGACATCTCAAAATGTTATAACAAGATTGGAATCCGGTAATTATAAAAATCTTTACCTTTCGTTTCTTCGAAAGATTGGTAATGTTTTTGGAGTTCATCCAGATTGCTTTAATTAAGCTGTTTCATCTCATTAATTCTCATTTAATTCATTGCCTGGGAACTCAATAATATTCATAAGTAACAATCGTTTTTAATCTTTGCTCACCATTTTTATACTTGACTTTCGCTCGCAATAATCCGTTGTCGTCATAAATATTTTCTTCAGTAGGTTGATCTTTCATATGTTTGGCAGTGCTAGTTGTAACATTTTGTTTAACTGTTATTACATTTAATCCTCGCTGTCCTGTTATAGTAGAATTATAAGCGATCGCAATTTCTTCATTGATATAGCTATACTTCCATCTTGCAAGCTGATCATTAGCTTTCATTAAAGTGTTTCTCAATATCAATTTGCCTTCATTATCTTTCACAAATTTTCTAATAGATGATCCAGATTCAATTATAATTGTATCATCAACATAACTATAATCATCCCATTCAAAGAGATTTAATTTGGTGGTGTCTTTTAACATCCATTGGGCAAGAACTGACTTGGTTTTGTATTTAAATGTGTAGTAATTAACTCGCTTCAAAGTATCGCCACTGTATATAAAGAACTGCTTTATAGTATATGGAAAGCACCCAACGCCCACGTTTTCTTTAGTAGTTCTCCTGATTCGCTTGCCCTTCTCGTCAAACTCAACAAATGTAAGGCTATCTAGTTGGGAAGTATCTGATCTTTGGGTAATAAACGACATCGATTTGATTCTGTGTTTTTTGAACAAATCCTGTTCAATATCGGGCTGGAGAAAAGCTAAGTTTGAAGAAAAAGAGTATTGTAATATTTCTTGTTCAAAAGGCGTTTTTACGATTTCTTTTCTGCAGCCAGCAAACAATAGAATGATAACGATGCAAGCAATTTGAATTGGTAATCTCATATTATTCCCCAATAATTGAAGTTCTATCCTAAAGATGCCCTTTATTTAATAATGTTGCTTCTAATTTTAGGTTTATAAAAATACTTATAACTTACTTAACCCATCTTCCTATTCAACTAACGAATCAGCCCAGTTTTCAATTAATGATTCTTCCGTCATTTTAATATTCGTAAGCAGTTCTTCATTCGTTTGAGATTTTAACAACTCGAAGAGTTTCTCCGTCCCAAAGTTTGATTGAATGTATTTAACTATTGATCCGCTTAAACCGTAACGTGAATCTCCTTCCCTGAATTTTGTTAAATCACGTGGAAATCGATCTTCCCGAACGAGTGATTTTACATCTATCATTCGTTCTTCGTCAAGCTGACCTGAAACGAGTACTGCAACACCTTCAATAAACCACCCCAGCTCCTGCATGTTCGAGAAGAAGTGATCAAGATTAATTTGTCCATGGTAGACATGCATCATTTCGTGGGTAACGAGTCGCTGAATTTCTTCTTTATCGGCAGGGTCATGTTCACAGGCTTCAGTCTTCCATACGTTTGGAGAGAGCAAGTCGAACTGATCGGCAACACCGCTTCCAACCATCCAGCATTGAGACTTAAATCCAGGCATGTCCCAATTGGCGCTCCATTCGAGATCAAGTGAATTACGGTTGGGATGAATATACACATCAAACTTCGTTAAGAATTTTTCTCCGAAGTATTCTTCAATCATTTGATAACCGTTATCGAAATATGCCAGGTAGGATGAGACATCAACGGAATCTTCCTGTGTGAAGTACAAGTCAAATTTATCTGTTTCGTATAAGTACCATTTAGATGGTAAGTTTTCTTGAGCAAATAAGTTTGCTGTAAGCAATAACGCAACTGTCAATAGATATTTCATTTGTAATCCTTAATAATTTCTGTTTCCTGGAAAGCAATTTATCTATTTATGATTAGTTTTACAGTCGATTTTTTAGATATATAGACTTATTGGTAATGGGGCGTAAAAAAGCGTATAAGAAAAAAGAAGTAGTAAAATTTCCTAATGTATTCAGCGCAGATAAAGAAAATTTACTAAATGATATTTACAAATATTTCGGTAGCCGAAACGGCATTACTCTTGAAATCGGTTGCGGCGATGGGGATTATACAATCGCATTAGCTCAAAGATTTCCTGACCGAAACTTTATAGGCGTGGATATAAAATCTGATAGAATCTATCAAGGTTCATCAACAGCTCTTGAAAAGGAACTGAGTAACGCAGCATTTGTTACAGGCAGATTTCAACTTATCTTCGAGCAGTTCAAAGAGAAAAAAGTTGATGAAATAATTATTCCGTTTCCCGATCCCCACGTCCGACGCAAAAGTGCACCACGCAGGTTGATATCCAACGAGTTCCTGGAAGTCTATAAAACTATCCTGGTGCCGGGAGGTACCGTTCATTTTAAAACTGATAATGATGATTTGTTTGAATTCGGAATCGAAAATCTAGAGAAACAAAATGGTGAGATATTTCATATCAACCGCGATGTGCATGCCGGCAAAGAAAAAACGGTGATGGAAGAAATTACTACTCGTTACGAACGACATTATGTCCAAGAAGGAAGAACTATTAATTATGTTTGTTTCAGGTTTGCTTAACTTTGTATAACGTGTAGTTAACCCTTACAAGCAACCCGCTTCAATCTTTGCAGAAGAAAGCTCCTGTGTCAAATACCAGTTTGATCTCGGAAATTTTGTTGTCATTAATGGTGAAAAACTGCGCCATTAAGGTTTTAATTCTTTCTTTGCTGAATTCATAGAGAAGGGATACAGAGTTTTCTTTCTCATAGAATTGCAGGATCTTAAAGCTCATTCCAACAGGTGGATTTTCTTTCAATGAATTCAGGTATTCTTCCGCTGAATTAAAAGTGTAGAACGGACCCTCAAACGTTAAGTTTTTACTTAAAATACTTTTCAGTTTATCCGTATCAAACTCATTATAAAAAGCATTCATATATTCTTCAACCAGCTTGTTAATCCTCATATCCGACCTTTCCAAAGAAATGCAAATGATATTGATTTGTAATTTTTTAATATAATCATTTGCCGGTTTTTTGTTTGATTTAACGTTCGTATAAATTAATTTGAGATACGAGGTCGATTTATAACCTAAAAAACCAATAATCATTAGGAGTACAAATGAAAATAAGAAATGTATTACTTCTAACTACGTGTTTACTTTTTTTAGCAAGCAGTATATATTCTCAGGAAAGCTTTACCCATCCTGAAGCACATATTACGGTTACGTTACCGGCTGGATGGATGTATGAAGCAGATGAAACCAAACTTACAGCTAGTACTGAAGACGAGTCTCTGGCATTTACATTTTCCGTATTAAACTCGGATGATATGGACGCCGCTTTAGAAGAAATTGACGCAATGTTAAATGCCGATTTTGAAGAGATTGTACTTGGTGACGCAGAAGAAATGGATTTTAATGGTCTTTATGGAATATTAATAGAAGGCACTGCTGACGGGCTCGAATGTGCTTTTGCTGTAATAGATTCACCGGTTGAAGGACTTAGTATGTTAATGTCAGGCTGGGCAGCTCCCGAAGTAATTGAAACATATTCGGAAGATATTGGCTTGATACTTAATAGCATTTCTCCCGCAGAAATGGAATAAACTGAAGAATTAAAATTTAGCTGAATCGCATATTTATAACTATAAGAAAAAAAAGTACGTTCTCTGAAACCTGTGAACAGGTTGGTGGAACTCATTTTTTAGGTAAAACCAAGGGCTGAAGCCCTTGGTTAATCGTGCAACTGTTATCAACTAAAGTGATTCAAACAACTATCTTTTTGCTAAATCAATCAAAGCATCAACTGCTCTTTCATCGTCTTCATAATTTGCGATACTATAAATAGCCGCTTTTCGTAAGGTTACGCTTGAGTGTGTCTTCGCTATTTTTATTAAGTAAGGTAAATTGTCATTATCATTATTCGACAAAGCATAAATTGCATGCTTCTTCAATTCAATGTCGGGATCATTTTCAACAAAATTTTTAAGAGCCTGCTCGGCTTTTTCAACTGCTTTATGCCCAAGTGCATGAATAGCCCGTTCTCTAAGTTCCCGTTCCGGATTTTGTTTCGCAACTGTTATTAAATAATCGATCACACCCGGCAATTCCATAAAGCCTAAACTCATTACGGCTTCTTCACGGACATCCTCCGTGTCACCGTTTTTAATTGCATCCTTTAGAATTGTAAATGCCTGCCGGTTGTTTTGTTGCCCAATCCAGAATAAACTTTCTTCTGCAATTTCTTCATCAGGTGCTCTACTATAAATATCGGATAGAAAATTAGTAGTACCTTGGTGCGCAGTGTGCACTCCAACTGCCGGCACTAATTCTTCTTTTGCAAAAGTTGTATTTGATTTATTGTACAATTTGGTCACGAAGCTAAAGCTGCTCTCATTATTTGTATAGCCAAGCCAGAAAAGAGGATGGTCCTCTAGGTCAACATATAGGGATAAATTGCACATCGAAATTTCCGCAAAGTCATCAATGCCGGTTGAGCTGCGATCATACCGGAACAGTAGTGCAAATTCTTTGTCAATAGTAGGCTCTCCATGACGCACAATTCGTCCGTTTATAATCCTGTACGAGCGAAGATGTTTGCTTTTTTTGTTTGATAACTTATCCTTCCGAAATTTTTGATAATCAGCGTTGTTATCTATAACATCGCGCAGGCTTATAAGAGCATCGTCGTCATTCATATAGAATGAGCCAATAGAAATTTGAGTTTCGGAATCCCGATGTATACTATAGCCAATCCAAAAATCCTCAGATTCCATTCCTTTACTGAATGCTTTTTGAAACGAACTTTCTATACTAACGCCATCGTGAGTAATTCTTATAACAGGCTGCGCAATTGAAATTGTACTTAACGATGTTATCAATAAAGCCACTACTATTGTGAACCTTAACATATCGTCTCCCCCTATTTAGAACCTTTTTGTAAGATTTCAATTAGCGCATCCTGTGCTTTTGTATTATCCATGTTACCCAATGCGTTAACGGCTGCTTTGCGTACTTCCATACTTTTATCATTTTTGAT
>JANQLA010000452.1 GCA_028280855.1 Melioribacteraceae bacterium | reverse complement strand
TCTTAATTTTATCTGCATTAACAACAATAACAAAATCACCGGTATCCATATTTGGTGTAAAGACAGGTTTATTTTTGCCCCTGATAACTTTTGCTACCTGGGCTGCTAGTCTTCCCAACACCTGCTCATTCGCGTCTACAACATACCATTTGCGATCAGCATCCTCAGTCTTAATAAATCTGGTCATTTTTTCCTGTTTCACTACCTATTCCTCCAAAAAGCACATTATATATTTTTACAGAGTTTGTTAAAATATAGCTAAAGATTTATAATGTCAAGATTTTCCCACCTTCAAAGAAATGTATTGTTCGAAAAGAACCCGAAAACAAAGAAACCAATCCCGGAATTTTCGGATTGGTTTCTCAAAAGCACATTTGGGAAAAACTTGTAAATCACAGTTCAATCACAAATTCTTACTTTGTCAGCATCATTTTTTTCACAAGTTTTGTGTTGCCAGCTTCCAATGAATAAAGGTAAATGCCGCTCGGAACTTTTAATCCGTTTTCATTTGTACCGTTCCACATAACTCTATGCGTTCCGGCTTTAAAGTTTGCATTGGCAAGTAAAGCAATTTCCTGCCCAATAATATTGTAGACGCGCAATTTAACCTTAGAATCCACTGGTAGTGCAAATGAAATTTCGGTAGTGGGATTAAACGGGTTCGGGTAATTATTACCCAAAGTGAATTCACTTGGTAAACTTTCATTTAATTCCCGATCGACCGAAGTAACTGCATTTTTAGAACTCATGCTAATAGACATACTGTTACCGGCTGCCGGCGAATAAAATACAGATGCATTTATAGGATTGAACCCGAATTTTCTTGCTGAAACCATATACTCTCCTTCCGATAAATTTTCCAGGTAGTATTTGCCGTTTGACCCGGTGTAAGAATAACTGACCGGGTTTCCTCTCATACCACTTATTATAACCAGTACTCCGGGTAATGATTTATTCGTGCCGTTTACCACAGTCCCAACTATTGCACCCGGATTTGACTGTTCAGGTAACGGATCTAGTGTTGCAACTATGTTGATATCTCCATCAACAAAAATTAGTTCGGCATTCTCAGGTTCGAGCGCTTGATCAAAATATTCGGGAACGTAGCCTTCGGCCATAAATAGCACAATGTATGTTCCAAACGGCAGTGCGCCAAGAAAAAATCCCCCAAGCGAATCAGAGAATGTTGAGTACTCCTCTCCGTTATCAACATTTGTCGCTATAATCATCGAACTCGACACTCCTAATCCATCTGCCCCAATGATTATTCCCGATATGGCGCCGAAATCCTGAAGTAAAATTTCTTCCAGTTCAAAATCAATACCTTCTATCTCGGTTTCGCTAATAATTAACATATCGCCAATCATGATTGTATCTCCGCTGCCGCTAAGAAATTCCCCGGTAAGAAAAGATGACTCACCTCCGTAGAACTGAGGCTTGTATCCCTGTTTTGTTGCGCTCAATGAAAGTGAGATAAAACTTTTGAAGTTAGGTATGATAAGTTCATAGTTACCGTTTTCATCTGTGTTCGTTTGATAGTCAATTGGCTCGACAAAAAACTCTGACGTAAATTTAACTCCCGTAACACTTGCGTCAGGAATAGGAATGCCATTCAAATCAGAGACACTTCCCCGCACAGTAATAGTGGGTAAATTATCCGGTAACTCAAGAAGAAAATCAATTCCGCTTACTGAGGCGCCTTGATCAACCGAAATTACCGTAGCTTCATCCAAAGAGGAAGCGTTTTCATAATACGATTCAATAGTTGTAACGCCGTCGAAGAATGCGTATGACATTTTAATCTTATAATCTCCGGGAGGAACAATGAAGTTATAAAATCCATCGAAGGACGTTAGCCTTTCGAAAGTAGCGCCATCCAGATTAATCAATTCAATTTTTGCACTTGATAAAGACTCGCCATTTTCAAAAAATACTCTTCCGCTTAATGATGAAAACCGATTCTCAAACGGATCAAGTAAAAAATCATAAGCCTCGTCTCCAAGTATCGGGTAGTCGGGTAACTTAAAGGATTTATACTCATCCGCGGAAACAAGTATATTGTATATTGCAGGTTGAACATCCGGTATGAAGAAACTGCCGTTAACATCCGTTGTTGTCTCATAGTAAACAGAATCCCCGGTATCGATATGATAACCAAGCATCGAAACATTTGCGCCTGCAATCCCTTCATCTCCGATAGGAGTATTGGCCAGTACCTGCCCGCCGAAACTACCAAGATTATTATTACCGGAAGTTTCCAGTTCAATTACCACTTCTGTTATTTGAGTATCGAAATCGAAGCTGTATGATTCGGGATTGACGAAGGGATCATAACCGGATTTAAAAACCATAAGCCTGTACTCCACCGCCTGTAAATTAACAATTTCGAAGCTGCCGTCGCTTTCAGAGATCAATGTAGTTATACCAAAGTCGGAAAACAGGAACAAGCTGGCAGAACCTACCGGTTCCTGCGTCACTTTGTTTATTATGGTTCCAGCTAATTTGCTATTATTCGGATTTGCCGGACGAAGTTGGAAGTTAAAGTCTGATAAATCAGTTTCCCCGGTAACGAGTATGCTAAAGCCGGTTGCAGTAAGGTAACCGGTAAACTCAACAACTATTTCGAAAAATCCATCGGGTAATTCAAGCTCATAATTACCTTTCTCGTCTGATACTGCTTCAAAAGTTAATCCTTCGGCTCCACCTATTGCACTAACTAAAGCTCCCTGAAGCGGTGCACCGGTACGAAAATCAGTTATAACGCCGCTTAAATTATTACCCGCAGATAATTTGTTGCCAAGTAGAAGCAGTAAAACAAAGGAGGCTAAAAAAAATCTGGTTGTTTTCATTGAAATTCCCTTTCCGTAGATTTAGTTTCCACCCTCAATAACAAGCCTTATGCCAAAAGAATCATTTCATAATTTGATGAAAAAACAGGTTGGGATAGATCATGAACGAAAAAAAATTGTGGCGACGAATTATTTTCGCACCTGATGTCTCTTTTATAACTATCTACAGCTTAACAGGTACAAATCCAAAGATGCTTTTAGGAAAGTAATCTGATATAATAAGGAATCCTTCATTATCCAATTTAACAATTCCCTCCCAGTTTCTTCCGGCAATGCCTTCAATTTTAATGTAAACCGGTGGTTTTTTAGAGAATTGTATTTGGTCATTGGTAATCCGCAATTCAATGATCCTCTCAATCGAAATGGATGTATCATTAGTTTCCCCAATTCCATGCATAGCTACCAGCGGGTCGCCTGCGGGATTCAACTTTGCAGATTCACCGGGGAAAAAGTAGTTCATCACCCAAAACTTTCCCGACTCATCCACACTTGTTGCATCGGTAACCCTGTATTCAATAGAGGGCATACGAATTTTATTTACGTTGCTGGGGAAATCAGTTGAAAAGGCCTTAGCCGTATCAATTAAATTAGCTCCGTTGGCTTCATGAAATGCGTAAACTCTGTTGTGCCAAACAGTAATCGCTTCTTCCCCCATATTATGCAAGCCGGTTTGTGAAGTAAGCGCAGTTAATGTTGATGAATCCACCACAATTGAATCTAGATCACCGTGAACTTTACCTTTAACCAGGTAACTTGAAATTCCATTTCTGTCAATTGATTCAATAGATAAGTACGCGTCGTTTCCATCGAATATAATGGCTTCGTAACCCGAGCCCCTTGCTTTTCCAATGCTGTCTAATCCCTCGGCAATAAAAGGAATTTCTACTATTTCGAGTTCGGATATAGACTCGCCGGAAATAATTTTCTTGATACCGGATTTTTCAGCATAATATAATAGCCCATCGTTTTTATCGCTGAATAAGTGGGGATACTGCGGCAGAAAAACTAATTTAGCCTTATACCAGGCAAGTCCTGAAGCTTCAAATTCTCTAAGCGAAGCAGGCTTAGGAAGTTTAATTTCCAACACTTCGACTTCCTGAATATATTTTGCAGATCCTTCAGGTTGTGGTTCCTCAACATCCGAAGTGGAGCAGCTGGCTAAACAAAATATGATCAACAACAATAACGGGTAAGCTTTTCTATTCATTGCTCCAATTCTCTACAATTTTTAACAGCGCAGGCATTTCTTCTTCATCATGTCCGAACATTATCATTTCTCTCCTTAATGTTTCGAAACTAGTTCCGAACTCTTCCAGCTTGTATAATGCAGAGATAATTCCTGTTCTATCTTTCCCTCCAAGACAATGAAGGAGCAAAGGCTGGTTCTTTTCATCTTTTACGAATGAAATTATCTTGCTCAGGTAAGCTGTATCCTGCTTTGCCCGGCCGTCCATCGGGAAGTTAACGTACCTTAGCCCCAAACTGTCAACGATGCGTGACTCCCAAACATGATTAGCTGAATCGCCGCGCAAATTAACAACTGTGCGAAGTCCGTGCATCTTCATACGGGCAATGGATTCTGCGCTGGGCTGACTGGAACGCCAAACTCCGTCATCTACTATATGAAAATTGAATTGCTTATCAACTACCGAAGTTGCCGGTGGAATGTATTCAACTTTTTTTTGTTGAGTACAATTGAAAAAAACAAGC
>JANQLA010000445.1 GCA_028280855.1 Melioribacteraceae bacterium | reverse complement strand
TCTTCGTTCCAGGCTTCGGGCTCTTGGATGAATCCATCCTCATCAACTTCAATTTTCAGTTCTCCTACTTCCAGATTTGGCATATTCATCACCATTTTTGTTAGAGAAAATTATTAATTAAACCATAGAATTATCTCATCTCTATATAACCGCACGGACAATTTTCAGCGCACTTTTTACAGCCATTGCAAAAGTCCATCTTAAACTTATATGTTTGATATTTTATTACAGGCTTTATTATTGCCTGGTCTTGGCAATAACTCCAGCATGAGCCGCAATCAAAACAAGAAGCACAGCTCATACATCGTTTTGCTTCTTCAATGGCTTGTTCTTCGGTTAAGGTAGATGTAATCTCTTTGTTAAGCGAGTCTACCCTATCTTCTGGACTTATTTTCAAAGGTTCATTGCGAAGCTTACTCTCATAGAAGCTGAGCAACATTTTATCATGTTTAATAACCGGGAGCTCATCTACTTTTTCCAGTTCTATGTTTCGAAACTTGTTGTGTATTGTTTCCGCTGCTTTTCTTCCCTGGTAAATTGCTATTGTAGCGAGCCCAAGGTCAAGCGCATCTCCGCCAGCATAAGTGTCCGGTAATTCGGTTCTTCCTTTTTCATCGGCTTTTATCCAATCCTTTCCTTTATGTAAGTGATCTAAGCCGTCAAAATCAGGTTCCTGGCTAATTGCAGCTATAATAGCAGTCGTATCAATAGTAAAGTAATCGTCGGGAATCGGTACAGGTCGTCTTCTGCCAGATTCATCCGGTTCACCTAGTTCCATTCTCTGGCACTTCATTGTCGATACGGTGCCGTTGTTCTTTATAAGTTCAACTGGTGCAGATAAAAATTCGAATTTTATTCCTTCCTCTTCAGCGCCTACAATTTCTTCTTCAATTGCAGGCATCTCGTTCCTGGTTCGCCGGTAAACAACAGTAACATCAGCACCCAAACGTACCGAAACCCTCGCGGCGTCAATGGCAGTATCGCCGCCGCCTACAACCAATACCTTGTTACCTACTTCTACTACCTGGTTGGAATTTATATTATTCAGAAACTCGGTACCTGTATAAACGTTATCAGCCTCTTCGTTAGGTATACCCAATAATTTACCCTTATGTGCTCCAATACCGACAAAGATTGCGTCGTAGTTCAACTGGATATTCTCGTACGAAATATCTTTGCCGATAATTTGATTACAGTTAATCTCCACTCCCAAATCTTCAATACGGGATATTTCTTTATCCAGTATATCCAGAGGCAGCCTATAATCGGGAATTCCGTACCTCAACATTCCACCGGGTTTACTGAATGCTTCGTAAACCGCTACCTTATAACCTTTGCGTGCCAATTGATATGCGCACGAGAGCCCGGCCGGACCGGCCCCTATAACAGCCACCCTTTCAGGATGTAATTCCTCAACTGGCTTGGGTAAAGGGAAATTGTTTTCAATTGCATAGTCACCGATGAACCTTTCCAGGTTATTTATTCCAACTGCGGAATCTTTATGGACTCTATTACATTCGCTTTCACAAGGATGCGGACAGACTCTTCCGCAACTTGCCGGAAAAGGATTCTTTTCGGTTAATATGTTCCACGCCTTTTCATAAGATTCCCTATAACTTCTATCTGACTCCTCCGTCTGAGCTATGGTGGTAATGATTTCCCTTATGTTTGTTTCGTTTGGACAAGCGTTGGAACATGGTGGTGTTTTAGGCACAAAGACAGGACGTAAAGGTGATGTTTCTACCGATGATCCACCCGATGAACTTCTCAATCCACCTAAAGGCCTTTTCTTTTTCTTTACAAGCTTAGCCATAAAACCGCTCCTTTAATTTCAATTAAGGTTTATGTGTCTATGCATACGGATACATGCCTGCTTTAAAGTCTTCCAGTTGAAGAAGAATTTCATTGTGTTTTGTTTCATCCGTAAGCAGATAATTTAGCAAGTATCTAATAACAAAGTTCTTGGAGTTCTTTCTTGCTTCATCTGCAAGTCTGATAGTTTCCTGTTCAAGTTTTATGTGATTTTCGACCAGGTCCCAAATATCTGCAAGCTCGTCGGGTGTAAGACTAATTGCTTCTTTTTCAAAATGATCTATCATTAGCTGTTGCACTCTTCTATGCATTGCCGAGTCCTGTCGAATTATTTCCATTATTGTTCGCACAATTGGGTTGCCGGTTTTTGAAATAATTTCGGTTGTTGAACTTACCGAGCTGTCTTCAACATTTTGCCAGCTTTTCAAATTTTCAATAAGTTTTTCATTCAACTCTTTTTGTGTTGTCATTTCTTATCCTGTAATTAATTTTTCATACTGTTATATTTTTTTGCACATTTTATCATTCCTTTTGCCCATTCAGGGGTTGCGAGTGCGTGAAGATGGAAATAACTTGCAAACACGTTATTGTAGGTAATACCGTCCCGTTTATCAAAACATCCAACACCCCTTGAAACTGCAAGAGATGTTCTTAACCCAGGATCATGGTCGCATATTTTTGAATAATGAAATTCATGGCCGTTTAGTACGGTACCTTGATCAAAAAACGGATTGTCGTTATCAACAACCGCGCTGCTGTATCCGTGTCCTTCGGGCTTTTCATTAACCTGAATACAGATCGGCAAAACGCCGGATAACGGATATTCGCTTCCTTCTCGGTGAATGGTTTTGGCCAGGTAAATTAGGCCGCCGCATTCGGCATAGATAGGTAGTCCTTTTAGTGAAAGGTTCTTTAACGATGTCATCAATTCTTTATTCACG
>JANQLA010000430.1 GCA_028280855.1 Melioribacteraceae bacterium | reverse complement strand
TTCATTATTATGAGGAGAAGCTTCCTTCAATTGTTACCCGTTTCGGAGAACTTGTTAATGCCAAAACTGTTGTTGAAGATTTTGATACCTACAGAAAAGTATTCGTTAAAAACATATCCAATCTTTTATCAGTTGCACTTTCGAAACAGTTCGCAAAAGATTTATTCTAAAAATAATTCCTTTTATCTACCGGCAAGGCAATGGAAATATTGATTATTATATTAATAATACTCGCAGTTGCTCATATAATTTCGCTAAGCATAACAGTGTATAATTTTTTTACTGCACCAAAAATTTTCAACGAAGTGCACGACCTTATTAAAACTCCATTTGTATCGATACTCGTTCCGGCGCGTAACGAGCAGGATAATATTGACGGGTGCATAAATTCTATTTTAATGCAGCACTATAATAATTATGAATTGATCGTACTTGATGATAATTCTAAAGACATGACAGCCGATATCGTGAAAAGCTACGCTGAAAAAAATGCCCATATAAAACTTGTAACAGGTAAAGCGTTACCGGAAGGCTGGCTTGGAAAGAATTGGGCATGCCATCAGCTTGCAGCTCAAGCGAGCGGAGAAGTACTGATTTTTGTTGATGCCGATGTACGCCTGCAAGAGAATACCGTAAATTCTTGCCTTAATAAAATGCAAAGAAGGCGGACCGATGTACTATCGGTTTTCCCGACTCAGCTTATGAAGTCATGGGGTGAGTATCTTATTGTTCCTTTGATGAATTGGCTTCTGCTTACTTTTCTTCCTTTACGCAAAGTTTATGAATCGTCTAATGAATCATTTGTTGCCGCCAACGGACAGTTTATTATGTTTACGAGACCGGCATACAATAAACTAGGCGGGCACGAATCTGTTAAAGGAGAGATTGTAGAGGATATGGAATTCGCAAGATTAATTAAAAGAAGCGGGTTGAAAATTGTAACTGCATTGGGTAATGATTCCATATTATGTAGAATGTATAGCTCTTTTGACGATGCTTTTAATGGATTTGTAAAGAACTTTTTCCCGGGTTTTAAAACAAATTCGATTACATTCGGATTGTTTCTTTTAGCTGTTCAACTGGTTTACCTGCTGCCGATTGTTCTTAGCTTTATTGAGCCGCTATTTTTAATTCTTGCACTGGTTATTATTCTTAATCGATTGTTAATTTCTTTCACTTCAAACCAAAATCCGCTCATTGGAATCATTCACCCGCTGCAAATGTTAATACTACTTATGATTGGTATTGTCTCTATCAGGTCACATGAATCAGGTAACGTTGAATGGAAAGGTCGAAAGTTGAAATAGAAAAATACTCCGTCTATTTCTTATATATAATTTTTTCAGTAGGTGCAGCAGGCCATATCTTTGAAGCAACCAGAAGCTTAATGTTGTACCTTACTCCGTTTACGTTACTGTTGGCGAATCTTGTGGTGATATTTCCTCATTTGAGAGATAAGCAGGTTAAGATTATCGCCTGGATTGTTATAGTTTATCTTGTAACTTTATCATTGGAAATTATTGGTGTTAAGACAGGATTAGTTTTCGGAAGTTACAATTACGGCGATGTTCTTGGCTTGCAGGTTTTAGGGGTGCCTTTAATTATTGGCTTTAACTGGACAATTATTTCCCTGAGTATTGCGGTAATACTAAGCCAGCTTAAAACTAATTTGTTTGTCAAAGCTCTGTTTGCAGGGTGTATGGCTGTTCTACTTGATTTTTTCCTGGAACCTGTGGCTATTAAACTGGACTATTGGAACTGGTCGGGAGGCGATATTCCGATGCAAAATTATATTGCATGGTTTGTAATAAGTTTTGGAGCCGTGTTAGCATTATTGTCGTTAAAAACTAAAGTAAAGAATCAGAGCGCTTCGCATTATTATTTTATACAGTTATCGTTTTTTATTTTGTTAAACCTGTTTGTATGATATGGGTGTATTCATCGCAATAACGATTATCCTTATTTGGGCAGGGCACCTTTATTACTGCCTTACGAGTGTGATTATTGATTTGGGTAATCCAATGCTTTATATCCATATACTCTTGCAGGCGTATTTTTATACTGGCTTATTTATTACTTCACATGACGCAATGCATAGGATAGTTTCTCCGAATGGTATTGTGAATAAAGTTATTGGATATGTCTCGGCGTTTCTATTCGCTGGTATGTCTTATAACAGGTTGATAAAAAATCATTGGGATCATCATAAGTTTCCAGGTTCGGAAAGAGATCCCGATTTTTATACAAGTTCGGGTAATTTTTTTATTTGGTGGTCGGTGTTCTTATTTCGTTATACAACTATACCTCAGCTAATAGTAATGGGAGTTTTGTTTAACCTTTTGAATGTATGGTTCAGCCAGTTACAGTTATGGTTATTCTGGATAATACCAGCATTTCTGGGAACGTTTCAGCTTTTCTTTTTTGGAACTTATCTTCCTCACAGAAGACCGCATACTCACGAGATGTCTCCTCACCGGGCGCGCACTCAGAAAAAGAATCACGTGTGGGCGATGTTATCATGTTACTTTTTCGGTTATCATTTCGAGCATCACGCTAATCCTCACGTACCCTGGTGGCAACTATATAAGGTAAAATGAAGAATGATTTGGGAGTACCTGGTATTTAATCTTATCGTGATTAGCGGGCCAATATTCTTTGGCGTTCAGCAGAAATACGGCTTTCGGAAATATTTTAAAATCGCTTTTGCAGCAGTAATATCAACTGCTATTCCTTTTTTAATCTGGGATTCTATTGTTACCTATGAGCATTGGTATTTTAATGATGCTTATACCTTACCTGTAAGAATTTTTAATCTACCTATTGGGGAAATTCTATTTTTTATTACTGTTCCCCTGGCATGTTTATTTACTTGGGAAATGATATCGCAAAATGTAAAAGAGGTCTTTTGGGGAGAAAAGAAAATGATGAGGCCAATCTTTGCAGTGGTTCCTTTTATCGGGACTCTTTTATTTATATCTGGATTAGAATACACCGGGTTGGTGCTAATTGCACTGGGTTTAGCCGTTTTTACAGATTACTTATTGGGTACCAGGCTATTGTTTTCAAAAAATTTTAACATCTTCTTAGTGCTCGTAGCTTTATTCACACTAATATTTAATTTGTATCTCACTGCCCGCCCTGTGGTTTTATACGGTATCCAATACCAACTGGACTTTAGAATAATTACAATTCCTATTGAGGACTTTGTTTATGGAATCTCGCTGATGTATTTTGCAACAACAATATACGAGTTCTTAAAAAGAAAGAAATTTGCTTGAAGAATGATTGAACAAAAACCCTATATAATGCGAAATCCCATTCAGAACTATGCCTGGGGTGCTAAGGGCAAGTCGGCATTTATCCCTAAGCTGCTTAATATTGATCTCGAAAAAGATATGCCTTATGCAGAATTGTGGATGGGCGCCCATCCTAGAGCCTCATCGGAAATCGAAGTCGATCGAAAATGGCAGAACCTTGATCATGTTATTCGAAAGTACCCGCTGGAAACCTTGGGGCAATCCGTAGTTGAGAGGTTCGGAAGCAAGCTGCCGTTTCTGTTCAAAGTTTTATCAGCCGCTGAACCGCTTTCGATACAGGTGCATCCGGATATCGAACAGGCGAAACTGTTGCACGCAAACGACCCGGTTAATTATCCCGATGATAATCATAAGCCTGAAATCGCTATTGCACTTGATTACCTGAAAGCGTTAGTTGGGTTCAAATCCATTGAAGAGATTAAAAATGTTTTGAAAAGCTACGAAGGGTTTAACGAAGTCTTAAACGATGACCCAATTAGCAAACTTATTAGTTTGAAAGTAAAAACAGCAGATGTTCAAGCCAAAGCCCTTGAGTCGGCTTATAAACATATAATAAACCAGGCGGAAAATAGTCCGGCTGTTTTTAATAGAATCATTTACAAAATCGTATCTCAGATCAGCGGCAAAGCAAAGCAAAATAACGTTGAGCGTCTATTCACTTCAATGTATGAGAAATACGGTAATGATATTGGTTTAATTGCGATATTATTTTTTAATTTTGTCGAATTACACGAAGGCGAAGCAATATATACTCCTGCAGGTATTCCTCATGCTTACATCGAAGGGAACATTATTGAATGTATGGCTAATTCGGACAATGTCATTAGAGCAGGGTTGACTTCCAAATTCAAAGATGTTAAAAATTTACTTGATTTAATGGATTACAATCCTGGCGGTAACTCACGGGTAAAACCAACAATGAATGATAAATGCAAAATTTATAAAACAACTGCTGCGGAGTTTAAAGTTAGTTACTCTGCTCTGGAGGAAAAAGATGTTGTTGACGTAACAAACAGTAATGCAAAAATTTATCTGATTTCCAAAGGAGCATTAAGGTTCAGTAATAATACTTTTTCTTTATTACTTGAAAAAGGTGATGTGGTTTTTATACCGGCATGTTTAACTGACTACGAGATAAAAGCTGAACTAAAATGCGAATTGTTTTGCGCCGAAACAAATGATTTTACTTCGATGAATTTTTAGCCTTTTCCATTTGTAAAAATTTTTCAAACGCACTTTTAATATCCAAATCATTCGCAAGCTTCCTCACCCTCGAAATTATATAAGCCGAGTTGAACGCAAGCCCGGCTTCTCTGTCAATCAAATTAAAACCTGCCTCCACGAGTCCATGTTTTTTGGCCTCAGCTAGAATCTGTTCTCTATCTATCAAGTTTTCCCCGTTTATGAGATGTGATTTTTCCCACTTAAATATGTTTATCAAACACCCTTCTGGTTTTGCTAAGTGTTTAGTTAATCTTTTCTTAAGTATTGTTGATTAATTCAACATCCCCGTCTAACTACTTGTTTAGAAATGCAATTATTTTTAGCAAGTTTAACGGATTAAAAAATTCTTCCAATACTTGTTATAAGCGAAACTTTCCGGCGTTTTATATGAACGGTAAACTTCCCAAGAAATGTTTAATGGATTCGTCAGTATTTTTGAGACTACAAATAACGGAAAGAAAAAATGTGGAATTAAATACTAAGAAACTGTTTTCGTCAATTATATTATAAACAGAATATATTATAATATACTCTCCGGTAGCATCCGAAATTTTGTTTTGGCTTATCATTTAGGTTCCCACAGCGATGAGTAAAACAATCCTACAAATTATTTTGTTAAAATCAAAATCACATTTTTAATTTTCTTAAATCCAACATAGAACCCGCTGTTGATAAGGGTATATCCATATATTTGTAGTTCTAATACTAATGTAAAAAATATATTAACATTTTGATCAATCATTCGAATAATGAACTTTATATGGGAATCGATGCTCTATGACAATTTGCATAATCACTTTAAATCGTTGTTGACATTTAATGGAATAAATTCGCGGCAAAAAAGATTCTGTCTTAAAATCTATTTAGTTGCACATATTTTATAATTCTTCACTAACTTTATTTTATCAATACTTGTTGCATCCAATATTTAGTGAATTCAGACACGGAAAGAAAGAATCAGGGGATTGCATTACCTTCGTCAATGTTTGTACATACAGAATATAAAACCAGCAGATAGTTTAGATTTGTGAACTTCTCATCCGGCCGGTGTATTATCATTGATGGGTAGGTAGAAAAGTTTAGTGAACATTATTTGAACTACTCGATTCGAATAGGCTTGCAGTAAGAATTCCTATAATGCAGTTATCGACGTTTATTATTAAGTGCGACAATACAACTTAGTTGATGTATGTATCGTTTTCCCAGGTAGAACAAAAAAAATAGTGACAAGTTTAACTTAATCGGCAACATCTTCTGGGCAAAAGACGTCAAAATATCACATGATTAAAAAACATCTGCAAATACACGCTAAATTCAAATTATGTTATTCTTTTACTTCAAATAACTTATCCGAATTAACTTTTTTACCGCTTATTACCATCAACAATAATTCAATAAAATTCAATTACAACATTTCATCACAGAAGGGAGCAAACTAATGAGGTTAAAAACCATTCTACTTTTTTTAATTTTCTCAACTTTCTTCTCAATGCTTGTTGCACAAGATAAGGAAGAAGACAAATCACTACTTAACAGCTCGGTTTTCTCGGGAGTTAAAATCAGGGGGATAGGACCTGCGTTTATGTCCGGTAGAATTGGCGATATTGCTATTCACCCCGAAAAAGATAATATCTGGTATGTGGCTGTTGGCTCAGGCGGCGTTTGGAAAACATACAATAACGGAATAACCTGGAAACCAATATTCGACAATCAACCGTCATATTCAATTGGGTGCGTCGCTATCGATCCATCTAATCATAACACAGTTTGGGTCGGAACTGGTGAGAATGTTGGTGGTCGTCATGTTGGCTATGGCGACGGAATATACAGAAGTCTTGATGGCGGAAAGTCATGGAAGAATATGGGTTTGAAAGAATCTCGTCATATTTCTGAAATTATTATTCATCCTGAAAATTCAAATATTATTTGGGTTGCTGCACAAGGTCCGTTATGGAATAAAGGCGATGAGCGCGGACTTTATAAATCCGTTGACGGTGGGAAGACATGGAAAAAAACATTGGGGGATGACGAATGGGTAGGCGTTACGGACATAGCAATTGATCCTCGTAATCCGGACAGACTATACGCAGCTACCTGGCAGAGGCACAGAAACGTGGCAGCTTACATGGGCGGCGGGCCCGGAACCGGTTTGCACAGATCGGAAGACGGCGGCGAAACATGGACTGAACTAAAAAAAGGAATAGCAGGATCAAATAAAGGTAAAATCGGATTAGGTATTTCACCCATAAATCCCGATGTACTCTATGCTGCAATAGAACTAAGCACAAGGAAGGGCGCAGTTTATAGAACCGAAGACAGGGGAAACTCATGGAAGAAAATGTCGGACGCAGTCGCCGGTGGAACGGGGCCTCATTATTACCAGGAGCTTTATGTAAGTCCACACAAATTCGACAGGATTTATTTAGCAGACGTACGAATGCAAGTATCGGAAGACGGCGGTAAAACATTTACACGAATGCCCGAACGATTTAAACATTCCGATAATCACGCGTTAGCATTTAAAGCGGATGATCCTGAGTATTTATTAGTCGGTACTGACGGCGGGTTATATGAAAGTTTCGACTTAGCACAAAACTGGCGGTACATTGCCAACCTTCCAGTAACTCAATATTATAAAGTAGCTGTTGATGACTCCGAACCATTCTACAACATTTACGGTGGAACACAGGATAATAATACTCAAGGCGGGCCATCGCGCAATGAATACTTTGGCGGTGTGCATAATTCCGACTGGTGGGTTACTCTTGGGGGTGACGGGCATCAGCCGGCAACTGAGCCCGGCAATCCCGATATAATTTATTCCCAATCTCAGCAAGGATTTTTATCGCGCATTGATGTAACTACAGGAGAAGTAGTTTCTATCCAGCCGCAGCCGGAAGCCGGTGAGGATTACGAAAGATATAATTGGGATTCACCGATTCTTGTTAGTCCGCATAAACCAACCCGAATTTATTTCGCATCACAAAGGGTATGGAAGTCGGAAAACAGGGGAGATAGCTGGGAACCAATTTCAGAAGATTTAACCCTAGATCAGGAACGGTTTGAACTTCCAATTATGGATCAAACCTGGAGCTATGAAGAACCGTGGGATGTCCTTGCTATGTCGAATTATAACACGATTACATCACTAGCCGAGTCACCGGTAAAAGAAGGATTAATTTATGCCGGAACGGACGACGGATTGATTCAAGTTACCGAAGATGGTGGAGCTAACTGGCAAAAGATTGAAGTCGGCGATATTGAAGGAATTCCGGCAACCGCCTTCGTTAACGACATCAAAGCAGATTTGTTTGATGTTAACACTGTTTACATCGCGTTAGATAATCATAAGTTCGGCGATTTGAATCCATACTTGATTAAATCAACCGATAAGGGTAAAACGTGGGAATCAATGGTAGGCGACATTCCCGAGCGAACTTTGGTTTGGCGTATTGTGCAGGATCATGTTAATCCTAAATTATATTTTCTTGCTACCGAGTTTGGAATCTATTTTACTGTCGATGCCGGAACTAAGTGGGTCAAACTTTCTGCAGGAGTTCCAACTATTTCATTCCGTGATTTGGTTATCCAGCGAAGAGAGAATGATCTTGTTGGCGCAACGTTTGGAAGGGGATTCTATGTTTTTGATGATTATAGCTTTTTGCGTGATGTTTCGGAGGAAAGTTTGAAGCAGGATGCAATGCTTTTTCAATCAGGTAAAGCATGGTGGTATGCTCAGAGATGGCGCGGTAAGCAGGGTGCTGATATGTATCAAGCGCCTAATCCTCCGTTCGGTGCAACGTTTACTTACTATGTAAAAGAAGCTGCAACAACTAAAAAAGGCGATCGCAAAAAAGCCGAAGGTAAATTAAAGAAGGACAAAAAGCCGGCTACTTTCCCCGGCTGGGAAACGCTTCAGGAGGAAAAATTACAAGACCAGCCAAACCTTTGGCTTGTTATTAAAGATG
>JANQLA010000427.1 GCA_028280855.1 Melioribacteraceae bacterium | reverse complement strand
CAGCATAGCGTTAAAAACCTGCTGGAGCTGGGTATTCAGCCGAATATGCTGGTGTGCCGCTCCGACGAGATGTTATCGGAATCAATCCGCGAAAAGATTGCGTTGTTTTGCAATGTTGATTCCAAAGAAGTAATCTCTGCTTATAATTGCCCCACCATTTATGAGGTTCCCCTGGTTATGGAGAACCAGGATTTCGACAGGATTGTGCTTAAAAAATTGAGGCTGCCGGATATTAATATCAATCTTGATAAATGGATAGATCTTGTAGATCGTGTAAAAAACCCGAAAGGCGAAGTAAGTATTGCCGTGTGCGGTAAGTATACCGATCTGGTCGATGCTTACAAAAGCATCTCCGAAGCATTTGTTCATGCAGGCGCCGAAAACGAAGTGAAAGTAAACGTTGATTATCTAAGTACAGAGGATATTACCTCTGAGAATGTTGCCGATATTTTAGGCAGGTATAATGGTATTCTTGTCCCGGGCGGATTTGGTGAACGCGGAATAGAGGGCAAAATAAAAGCTGTTCAGTACGTTCGCGAAAATAACGTTCCTTTCTTCGGAATATGCCTCGGCCTGCAATGCGCTGTAATTGAATATGCGCGAAATGTTTGCGATATACCCCGGGCCCACAGCACTGAGTTTGTTAAAACAAAATATAACGTTATTCACCTTATGCCTGAACAGGTTAAAGTTAAGCTTAAAGGCGGAACGATGAGGCTTGGAGCTTACCAGGCATTAATTAAGAAAAAGACAAAAGCATTTTCGGCTTATCGAAAAGAAAAAATATCGGAACGCCACAGGCATCGCTATGAAGTGAACAACGCAATCGTTGACCGGCTTGAAAAGAACGGCATGACGATTAGCGCAATCAATCCTGAGAATAATCTCGTAGAAATGATTGAGCTGCCTGATCACCCGTGGTTCGTTGGATGCCAATTCCATCCCGAGCTTAAATCGCGAGCGACAAAGGCGCACCCGTTGTTCCGCGAATTTGTGAGCGCTGCTAAGAAGAATGCCATATCTCGAAATAAAGAATGATAAAAACCGTTATATCACTTTTTATTATCGCGGTATGTAATTTCACGTTTGCCTCATCAAACATTGATTCTCTAATTGACTCCGGAGTTAGTTCGACTTATAATTTTGAGTTCGATAAAGCTGAAGAAACCTGGCAAAAATTGATTGAACTTTTCCCCGAAGATCCCCGCGGTTATTATTACCTCTCTCAAACACATCTATGGTTTTACCTTGGTTCGAGGGACGAGGGACAGCTTCGTATATTCGAAGAATATACGAACATAACATTTGAAAAGCTGGAAGAAATTTCAGATTCGGTAGAGAATGACCCTGAATTTATTGAGCTTGAGGCTAATCTTTACTTGCAGAAAGCAATGGTTGCCGGGGTTGAGCAATCAACTCTTGATGCCTTTTTTGCAACCAAATCTGCCTACAGTCGATTCGAAGATGTGCTTGAGGTTGATTCAACTTATGCCAGGGCTTACCTTGGGTTAGGGTTACTGGAATACGCGTTGAGTTACGTGCCTGGGTTTTTTAGGTGGGCTCTTGCAATTGCCGGGCTTGGCAGTGATAAGGAGAAAGGCTTTGAACTTGTACAGAAGGCTCTTAAGCACGCGGATTCGCAAAACGAAAGCAGTGAGATAGAGTACCATTACTCAAAAATGCTGCTGGAATATTTGGGCGATTCCGAAGCTTCAATTAATCTGTTGAATGAATTGATTAGTCGTTATCCGAAAAATATTTTATTCAGATATCAATTAGTTTTGGCTTTTATTGAGGCTCGAAATCTTAAAAGTGCGTTATCACACCTGCAATACATTCTCGCTAATCAGGATCGAAGATTTATTCAAACAGTTGCATTTTCGTACTTCCTGCTGGGCGAAATAGATTTTCGCTTTGGCAAATACAAGCAGTCGATTGATAACTACGAAAGATTTTTTGAGTTGAGCAGGGGATTTGAATACTCTGGTATGGCATATTACAATATTGCTCTTTCTAATTTATTTATTAATCGACCCGAAGAAGCAAAAAAAAATCTTTTACTGGCGAGGAACGGTAACAGCGAGATATCGGACGACTTGTATGCTGCCCGAAGGTCTGAACTGATTTTTGATGCCCCTGATAAAGTCGGCTTTCTTACCGTTGCTAAGGCGCGTAATTTATTGCAGTCCGCAAAATACGACACACTACAGGTATTTCTGAACCGGCAAATCGATTCCCTCAAAGGGGATAACAAAATTGAGGCTTCCATAATTTTGGCGGAAGCTTACCTACAAAGTGATAGCTCTGATTCTGCTACTGAAATACTCGATAATATTGTAATCGATGAACTTGAAACAGAACTTTGGCTTGAACCGTACTTTTATTATTTAAAGGCATGGTTGTTCCTTGAGCAAGGCGACATGTATAACTTTCATCAGTTTATAGAAAAAGCGATTGAAAGTAATAATCATGATTTCATTGAAAAGAACACTACGAAAATAAATTATCTAAGATCTAAGAAAATTGATCTTCGCTAATCCCACGATTTAAAATCTTTTCAAACCGTTAATAAAATCTCAAAAATTGATTAATAACTATAAAAAATCGTAAATAAAAACGACTTTTTGATTATATTCGTGAGTTAAGTTAATATCATCAATTTTACCGGCGCATGACGAAAAATCTTGCAGTTTTTGTATCCGGAAGAGGATCCAACCTTCAGGCAATTATAAATAAAATTGAATCCGGTTATATAAGTTGTAAATTAAGCACAGTTGTAAGTGATAAAACCGATTGCGGAGCTTTCGAAATTGCCCGTAAAAATAATATTACACATTTTTCAGTCAGTGCCCAAAGTAAAGAAGGATTTTTAACTTACCAGGAATTACTTACAAAGTTTTCGGAACTAAGCATAGATTTAATAGTTCTTGCTGGATTTTTAAAGAAAATTCCGGATGAATTAATAGAATTATATCAACACAGGATTATGAATATTCATCCGGCGCTGCTACCTTCATTTGGCGGCAAAGGGATGTATGGACATTATGTGCATGAAGCAGTATTTAATAAATCGTGTAAAGTGTCGGGCGCTACAGTTCATTTTGTAGATTCGATTTACGATAACGGGTTTATTATTGCGCAAAGGGCTGTTGATATCTCGGATGTATCATCACCGGACGAAATTGCTGAACGAGTACTTAAGGTTGAACACGAACTTTTACCGTATGTAATAAAACTTTATTTCGAAAATAAAGTTTTAATTAAAGACAACAGGG
>JANQLA010000413.1 GCA_028280855.1 Melioribacteraceae bacterium | reverse complement strand
CATTCCTTTAATACCTGATTCCATAAATTCGGACGGGTCGACATCGTCAACATAATTGAGAGTGATTTCGCGGTATACTTTACCAAAAACATCTATGCTTTTTGAAATTTCGAAAAACCTGTCATTATCGCTGCTTACAAACCCTGAAAGTAAAACTATAACTGCTAACCCGGCTAAAGCATTTATTTTTAACTTCATAATGTAACCCTGTTAAATTGAAAAATTATTAATCACTTCAACAATCTCTTGATGAATATGTTCTATAGAATTTAATCCATCCAATATTTTATAATGATTCGAATTCGTTGCGATTTCAAAGTACCCTTGCCTAACCCTCTCATAAAACTGATCACCCGAAACTTCAATCCTATCCCAGGTGCCTGGCTCAAACTTTGCCTTTCGTTTGTTAACTTCTTTTACCGGAATATCTATTAAAAAAGTTAAATCAGGAACTGCTTCACCAATTGCAAACAACTGGATCTCCTTCACACGAGAAATATCAATTCCTCTTCCGTACCCCTGGTAAGCTATGGATGAATCATGGAACCGGTCCGAAATTACATAATAGTCTTTTTTTAACAAAGGTATAATTCTTTCTCTAACCAGTTGAGCCCTGCTCGCCGAATAAAGCAGTAGCTCGGTTTCCATAAACATTTTTTCGTTTGCCCTGTCTAAAAGTACGTTTCTTACTTTTTCGGATATTGATGTACCGCCGGGCTCTCTTATTACTTCAACTCCATTCCCTTCGGCTTCCAAATAAGACGTTAACAATTTTACCTGTGTGGACTTACCACAAAAGTCTAAACCTTCAAATGTAATAAACATAGTCAGAATTGTTTAATGATGTAATCTAGTCTTCCGGGACGAATGTCCACGAGAGATGTGAATTCAGGGATAATAATATGAGGCTCTATGGAACCTAATGTATCTTCCAATGCCTGTCGGAAATTAACGTGCAATGAAATATCTTCACTTTTTAACCTACCGAGCATTTTTATTCCGCCGCGCAATACAACATTAACACGATCAGGGAAAAGAGATAACTCCCTAGAAGGCGGGACGCCTCTTCTTTCAACAGCTATATCTACAAACATTTTATCGACTATTTTCTGTACATCCAACGATAAACGAGCTTTCGTTATATTGCTACTAACGCCGCCGGGTATAATCAACGGGACTTCGGCAGCAAAATTATCATCGAGATTATCGAACTCTGTGCTGTCTGTTGAAATTGATTGAATGCTCTTAACAAGAGATTTCGCACCCGATATTCGAACTGTATCGGGTTCGATTATTACATCAGCTACCAACCCGTAACCCGCTTTAAAATCGGCTTTAATATTGCTGGTTATTCCTACTTCTTTATAATTGATTTCCTCAAGCGTGTACGAAACCTGCTCAGGTTCAACCAAGGTAACCTGCACTTTTGATGATACCCAGGAGTTTTGCTCAAGCACATTCCTAACAGATACAGTTTTATTCATTTCATCATTCATCGCAAAAATGTTTAATGAATGGTCAACGCCAAAGGTTAGTTGAGCAAGTTCCCACCCTTCCCCTTTAACGCTCAAAGAAACTTCATTATTCGACAATTCTTTTAATGCGTAGCCCTGTGGAATGTTCAGAACATTAACAGGTACCCGAAGAGTGGTTGAATAGTCATTTGAGAATGAAACGAATGCCCATAGCAGGCTCGAAAATATTGTTATAGACACTATTGTTATTAGTCGGTATTTCATTACTCAAATATATAAAACGGACTAAATGATAAAAAGCGATTTTAGCGGTAAGAATATAAAGCAGGAAAGATTTAGCTAACTACAAGTTAGCGAAATACTCCAAAAGCAATTGCCTGTTCGCTTTTGAAATTTCCCTACCTTTTATAGGAAAATTCTCAATAGATCTTGCAAGTCGTCGCAACTCATGTACGTTAAGCTTCTCCAATTCATGCATCTGCGGCACCGACTCATCAGCAACATGCGGCTCCTCAAGATCCAATGTGAGAATCTCTTCATCAAGCTCAGACCGCGCCTCATCGCGAAGCCGCTCAAGATGCGATTTTGCATCGATGTCTTTTTCAGCCTCTTCATTCACTTCATCAATTTTACCAACGAGTTCGGCATCACCCTGTGTTTCAGCTCCCTTTTCCGGAGCTTCAGTTTCATCAATCGATTCAATGACTGTCTCCGGTTCCATTTCAGCTAAAATCTCTTCGGATACTTTCGTTTCCAGAACTAAAGGTTCGCTGATAACTTCCTTGACAAAATCGTCTTTGATTTCGGGCTCAGTCTCAACAACTACAGTTTTTGATTCAACTTCTGCGGCATCTTTATCAACGTTAACTTCAGGTGAACTTTGTTCGGTTTGCGAGACTGCAATTAAATCAGAATTCTGAATAACAAAATCAATTTCGATGTGCGGTCTTGGGATAACATGCGCGCTAACAAGTTGTCCAACACGCTGCGCAGCTGCGGCTCCTGCATCAACGGCTGATTTAACAGCTGCAACTTCGCCTTCAATTTTTATTGTAATGAGGGCAGAGGTGCTTTTCTCTTTGTTTACAATTTTTACGTTAGCTGCCTTTGCCATTGCATCGGCAGCTTCAATAGCTCCAATTAATCCTTTTGTCTCTATCAATCCAAGCGCAAGTTGCATTGAGCAGATCTATTTTGATCGTTTGGGAAGAATTATCTCTACATCAGAATGAGGACGAGGAATAACGTGAACTGAAACCAACTCGCCAACTCTTTGTGCTGCGGCAGCGCCGGCATCTGTGGCAGCTTTGACTGCTCCAACGTCGCCTCGTACCATAACGGTAACAAATCCGCCACCGATAGTTTCTTTGCCCAGCAGCTCAACTTTAGCTGCTTTTACCATTGCATCCGCAGCTTCAATTGAACCCACCAATCCTTTGGTTTCAATCATTCCGAGTGCATCTAGTGTCA
The DNA here is from genome assembly GCA_028280855.1 of Melioribacteraceae bacterium. Classification (GTDB taxonomy): domain Bacteria; phylum Bacteroidota; class Ignavibacteria; order Ignavibacteriales; family Melioribacteraceae; genus PGYT01. The sequence goes on along the minus strand of JANQLA010000413.1, from coordinate 964 downwards.
TAAATGTGCTCCCAATTTTGATTAAAATTCGTGTTGAAAATACTTTAATAAGCCTTAAATGTCAATTGAAAACAGCTATTAGAAGCTCTTTATTGAATTTCTTTCAAATAGTCTTCCAATATAACTGCAGCTGCATTTTTATCAACCAAACCTTTATCGCGCCTCTTCTTTTTTGACGTAACAGAACTTATTACTCGCTCCTTTGCGATTTCCGACGAATACCTCTCATCGTAAAACTCGACATGTATGCTTATTCGCTTTTTTAATTCCTCTGCAAATTTTGTTACCAATTCAGTTGAGTCTGAAGCACTTCCGTCTTCTTTAAGCGGATATCCGATAACTATTGTTTCGATATCGTAAGATTCCAAAATTGATAATAATCTTGCCCAAAAAGATGAGTCGTTTAATAATGTTTGTAAAGGATAAGCAAAGATTCTAAGAGGGTCGGTTACTGCAATGCCTACTCGCCTGGCTCCGTAATCAATGCTTATAATTCGTTTCTTTTCCAATTCCGCCCGGCTTATGTATTTACATCAAATCGTTGCACAGAATAAACCCCGGGAATTCTTTTAAGCCTGTCAATCAGTTTCATTAAATGCTCCAGGTTAGTGACATACACTGCAACCGTACCATTAAACATGGAATCAGCAGAGTTAATATTCACCGATTTGATATTAGTGTTGTTATAGTTAGTTATTGAATTCGAAATTTCATTCAGAATTCCCGGGTTATCCTCGCCTTTTATCTTTATTCCGGCTACGAAAGAATTACCGTTTGATCCCGGCCAAAGAACAGGAACCAATTTATGCTCACCGTGCTTAAGCATATTTAACAAATTTTTACAATCCTTACGGTGAACTTTAATTCCTTCACCTACCGTAATGTAGCCGATAATTTTATCACCGGGAATCGGACTACAGCATTTAGCGTAGGTGTATTCAATGCCTTTGTGCTCCCCTTCCAC
>JANQLA010000411.1 GCA_028280855.1 Melioribacteraceae bacterium | reverse complement strand
TGTGAATATCTTCGTTATATCATTCATGTCCAGTTTTTTGTTAAACTCTACGAGATTAACATATTATGAACAATTTAAATTCAATTTCTTCTTTTTTTTTTCTCGAACTCAGGTTAATTAGTTACTTTAGCTTCGCCAAAGGTTTTGGGCTTATTTCCTAGGGCAGCGAATTGCATGATGAATCTCAAATATCAAGCGAGTCTTTGATGAACGCTAAAATCAATGGTCATCTATACGGAAGAAAATAAATTAACATATAATTCTAAGTGAACGATATTTACTATTCTAATTAACTGCTTATAATCATAGTATTATTTTAAAATCCACTCTGCTCTGTTCGCCGAATAATCTCTTCCTGTAAATCGTCGCCAAGGTTTACGAAGTAATCGCTGTAACCTGCGACACGAACAATTAGGTCTTTGTACTCCTCCGGTTCAGCTTGTGCTTTGCGCAATGTCTCAACGTTCACTACATTGAACTGTATATGATGCCCATCCATCTTAAAGTAAGCTCGTATTAAATGTAATACTTTTTTAATTCCCGAATTATCTTCCATAATCTGCGGCGTGAACTTCTGATTCAGCAAAGTACCGCCTGTCCTTAAGTGATCAATTTTAGCTGCTGATTTTATTACCGCGGTTGGACCAACCCTATCCGCTCCCTGCACCGGCGATATTCCTTCGGACAGCGGTTTGCCGCATAACCTTCCATCGGGCGTGGCGCCTATTACGCTTCCGAAATAAACATGACACGTTGTAGGCAGCAGGTTAATCCTAAACACGCCGCCTTTCGTATTTGGTCGTCCGTCTATGGCACTAAAATAAAGCTCGAAAACATCACGTAAAATATCGTCTGCGTAGTCGTCATCATTTCCGTATTTCGGTGTTTCATTCAGCAGTTTATTTCTTAGTTCGTCGGCTTTGTCAAAGTTATTATCGAGATGGTTTATTAATTCCTGAAGAGTCAATTCATTCTTATCATAAACATGGTGCTTAATGGCTGATAAACTATCTGTAATTGAACCCATCCCGACACCCTGAATGTAAGATGTGTTATAACGCGCGCCTCCGTTGTTATAATCCGTTCCATTGGTTATGCAGTCGTCAACAAGAATTGATAAAAATGGTGCGGGCAGGTACTTTGCCCAAAGTCTTTCAATTATAAGGTTACCTTTAATTTTGATGTCGATAAAGTGTCGTAACTGTTTAGAGAATGCATCGAACAAATCGTTATATGTTTTAAACTCAGAGGGGTCTCCCGTTTCAATTCCGATTTTCTTTTTCGTTTTTGGATCAACACCGTTGTGCAAAGTTACTTCCAAGACTTTAGGTATGTTAAAATATCCTGTAAGAATATAACTTTCTTTACCGAATGCACCTGTTTCAACGCAGCCGCTTGCACCACCGTTCCTTGCATCTTCAATGGATTTACCATGTCTCAGCATTTCCTGGATGATGGCGTCCGTGTTAAATATTGAAGGCTGACCAAATCCCGTTTTCGTAATCTTTAAAGTTCGTTCCAATAATTTATCGGGATTCTTTTTACTCACCTGTACCATTGAGCTCGGTTGAAGCAAACGCATCTCTTCAATTACATCGAGTATCAAATAAGTCATCTCATTTGTTGCGTCTTCGCCTTTCTCGTTTAAGCCGCCCACGTTTATTAAACAGAAGTCCGTGTACGTATTACTTTCTTGGGCGGTAACACCAACCTTCGGCGGGGCGGGCTGATTATGAAACTTAACCCAGAATGACATCAGTAATTCTTTAGCTTGTTCATGTGTAAGCAGGCCGCTTTCAACATCTTGTTTATAAAACGGGTACAAATGCTGATCCAACCGTCCGGGGTTAAATGAATCCCAGGTGCTCAATTCCGTTATAACGCCTATGTGAACAAACCAGTAATATTGCAGTGCTTCCCAAAATGTGTTGGGTTTATTTTCAGGTATACGTTTGCAAATTCCGGCCATTGCTTCCAGTTCATTTTTGCGGCCGGTATCATTTTCTGTTGACGCTAATTCTTTCAGGTATTTGTTGTAACGATTGGCAAAGGTAATTAGAGCTTCTGCGCAAATACGCATTGCTTTCAACTCTTCCCTTTTTTCAAGGGCGTTGGCATCATTGTAAAAATCGAGATTGCTTATACATGAGTCAATATCTGCTATAAAGTCACTGAAACCTTTCCTGTAAATTTTATCATCCAAGACAGTATGGCCGGGCGCCCGCTGTTCCATAAATTCGGTAAAGATGCCCGCTGCGTATGCTTCTTTCCATTCATCATCAACTTCGTTGAACAGTTTATCTCTTAAGGAACGTCCGCTCCAGAAAGGTTTTATTTCATTTTCCTGTATGTCCCTTATTGCAGTATCAACACTAAAAGAAATTTTCTCTCGCGAATCGAGAATGTCAAAATCTTTTAAGCTGTGTGTACAAATTTCAGGGTAAGTCGGAGTTTCATGCGGGCCGGGTCCCCGTTCACCGACTATCAGTTCTCCGTCGTTCACACATAACGATTTATTCTCAAGAATATGTTTGAACGCAAGTGCACGGCCAACAGGAACTGATACTTTTGAAGGTACGCCGGATTTATAAAATTCTGTTAACAGTTTTGCCCGCTCAATTGATATTGACGGATGTATAGATAGGGTTTGCTCTCTGAGTTTTTTAATTCTTTCGGTCATGTTATCCTCTTAGGTTGACTTCAAAATTAAATGAATGAAATAAGTTTTTAATTTCATCAAGTCTTTCATCGGTTTGAACAGTAACGTTATCAAGCGGCAATGTTTTGTTGAGCCTTTTATACTTGGATTCGGAAAGTATATTAAACGGCAGAAGGTCAACACCTTTAACATGTTTAAGACTCATTATAAAATCAATTATCTCATTAAGGTTTTTCTCAGTATCCGTTAATCCGGGTATTAAAGGTATGCGTATCCTTACTTTATCACCGGTGCCTGTTAGCCGTTTAAGATTGGAAAGTATTGTTGAATTAGAAGCGCCCGTAAATTTCTTATGAAGCTCGTCGTCAATAATTTTAAGATCGTAATTAAACTGATCCGTCCACTCGTATATCCTTTCTATTGATTCGTAAGGTGCGTATCCCGAAGTATCCATAACAACCGGGATATCATTGTACCTGCAAAGCGCTGCAACACCTTCGAGGAAATCAACCTGGTTAAGCGGCTCGCCCCCTGAGAACGTTACTCCCCCGCCGGATTCTTCATAGAACACAAAATCTTTCTGAATTTCTTTGTACAATGATGTTATGGAATGTTCGGTTATTATAAAGTTGTTATCGACGTTACAGCTATTGCCAGCGGCAAAAGAATTCTCAGTTGGAAGTTCGCGCAGGCTTTCTGGATTGTGGCACCAAATACACGACAGGGGACAGCCTACCATAAATACCGTGGTTCGTATGCCGGGACCGTCATGCAGCGCGAATCTTTTTATGTCAAAAATGTATCCCTTCAATTCAATCAAAACTTTTATAAGGAAAGTTATGGAAATTATGACAGTAAGAAAAGTTCGACCATAGAATGGCTTGGTGATTGTGATCGAAATAAAGTGTTAGGTGTATTATGAATTTTACATCTTTTTTATCGCCTTACTTTTCATTCTGGCGGGGGTCCATCAAAAAAATTGTAAGTTTAAATTTTATTTAATACTTTGGGTGTAATATAAAAATCACAAACTAACACAATAAATACTATGACACAGTCTACAGAACAACAAACCCAATATAAAGACCGCGTCAAATTACCTCTAACCTTTGATGCAGAAAAAATGTTGGCAGAGTTTGAAGCTTTAGAACTCGGACATTTCGAATATTACAATGTACTCCCATTAAGATCACCGGCACATCTAGTAGATACTTCACTACCGTTTCCTCCACCTGCTGATGACTACGCAGATGGCTCGTGGACGGACTGGCTGGATACTCCTGAGCTAAAAAAATCGCCTTATCTTACAAGCGTTGTAGATACTTTCCGTGAACATACAAGCGTTACTTTGGTTCGATTGCTACGTCTGGCTCCTGGTTCAGTAGTAGAAGAACATACGGATCCTACTTTAGGCTTGGA
>JANQLA010000409.1 GCA_028280855.1 Melioribacteraceae bacterium | reverse complement strand
CGTTGTAAGGGGCGAAATACCTACTCTTATGCACGATCACATTTTAGGTTCAATAGGTGGCTACGGCGAAACGGCAAACAGCGGTTATCTCGGCTCGGTTATGCTCGAAGTCCCCGTCAATAGTTTCGCTCTGCGAGGTGAACTAAGTCGGCGTCGTTCATTCAATGTACAAACACCTGTCGGCAAACTCGATAATTCGTATTCGGACAATTTTAACTACAGCTTCGGCACGAGTTATATTTCGGATCATTTTATGATTGGCGGATCATTCCGAAGGTTCGAGCTTGATTACGGCGTACCGGGCGGTTTCATTGGCGCTCATCCTAAAGGTGTTGATATCAATATGTTTCGTCGTCAATTCAACTTAAAGTCGGAGTTTCATTTTCACTCATCATTTATTAGCGATGTTAGAATCAACTACAGTCGCGTGCTTTACAGGCATAAAGAGTTTGAAGCCAGCGGTGCAATAGGATCTGAATTTAAAGTTGCAACTGATCTTGGGCATGTAAATGTTGAGCACGACAAAGTCGGTTTCCTGCAGCGAGGAATTTTCGGTGTATCATTCGAGCACCGTGACTTTGATATCGGCGGGTTTGTGTTCACTTCACCGACAAAATCGCTTAACTTATCCACGTATCTTTACGAAACAGTCAGCGCAGGCAAATTCAGTTTTGAAATTGGCGCTCGTTATAACTTCGACTCAATAGACCCCGAAAGAAAAGAAATTGACGATAGAATTGGTGAAATAAAAAAACGTACGTTTAATACCTATTCGCTTTCAATAAGCGCTCTGTATGAATTGAGCAGCAAGGTGTACGCAGGAATAAATGTCAACAAATCATCCCGTGTACCTACTATCGAAGAACTTTTCTCACGCGGCCCTCACCTTGCTGCCTACTCCTACGAGATTGGCAACCCGGCATTGGAAGACGAACGAGGCATAGGTACAGAGTTATTTGTCTATCATAAATTCAAGAACCTTTTTTGGAATTTCAACATTTTCCGAAACGACCTATCGTACTATATAATCCCGCGCAACACGGGTGAAACAAACTTTCAGACATTCCTCCCTATCTATCAGACCTTCGGTGTAGCCGCATTATTATATGGCGCCGAATTTCAACTGGATTGGGATATTACAAATCGTGTGCGAGTTTCTACTTCGGTAAGTTATACACGCGGCAACTTTAAGGGTAGCGATAAATCACTTCCGCAAATTCCGCCACTCAAAGGTAAACTGGAAGTAAACCATAATTTCAGTGACATACTATTTGGGCTTAATAGTGAGTGGGCGGCTGCTCAGCGAAACGTTGACGATTTTGAAGAATCAACCCCAGGCTATATCATTTATAACTGGTATGCACAATATTCAATCTCTACCGGAATGTTGATTCATAACTTTTCACTAAACATAGATAACATTCTCGATACAAAATACCGCAACCACCTTTCGCGCGTTAAATCAATTATGCCGGAAGCAGGCCGCAATTTTAGATTCACTTATAAACTATTTTTCAATTTGTAGTAAAACAGAACGCTCAAACCTTCCCGGTTACAGCCAACCGCCAGTCGTTCCAAACCTCGACGGTTACACTACCATAGGCTTTGTGTAAGGAGAGGGCAACAGCAACTCGCCAAAACAATATGAGTTTATCGATACCAGCCCCTTTGGGGATGATCCTCCAGCCGGCTATTTGCATTACAGGCTAAAGCAAATAGATACGGACGGTACATACAAATATTATAGTTTAACAGCAGAAGTTAATGCGACCATTACATCAGTAAATGATTTGTCAACCAAGAGATTACCTGAACAATTTCATCTATCGCAAAACTACCCGAATCCGTTTAATCCGACCACAACAATAAAATATAATATACCGGCGGTCGCCCTGAGCCCCGTCGAAGGGCAACACGTATCACTAAAAATCTACGACATTCTCGGAAACGAAGTTTCCCAATGGGTAAACAAATCACAAGCTCCGGGAAGTTATGAAGTTGAATTTAACGCAAGCAACCTTACAAGCGGAATGTATTTTTACAAACTTGAGGTGGGCGATTTTACGGAAATGAAGAAGATGATTCTGATAAAATAGTATTATTATAGATCATTTCGTTTTGGAATAATGAAACCGGGCTTAACCGGGAAAATGTTTTTGTTCTTATCTAAGAACAAATTTTATTATTTATACTTCAAATTAACCAAGTTGATTTACTACAAATAGATAATCAATAAAATATTTTTTTTGTTTTTAAAAAGAAATAGATATATTATCCTTTAATACAATTTTTAGTTACCGCTTCGCGATTTTATATACATTAAAACTTTAAACTATGATCAGAACTCATTTCATTTCAGGTCTTCCCAGATCTGGTTCTACCTTACTATCTGGAATTCTTATTCAAAATCCGGCTTTCCACGCCGGAATGAGCAGCCCGGTTGGCTCCCTAATTAATGGAACCCTTGAGCAGATTGGCGCCGGGAGCGAATTTTACAGTTTTTTTGATGAACCGAAACGAAAAAAAATGTGTCGGGCAATTTTCAATGCTTATTATGAAGACCTGTCGGATAAAGATGTAATTTTCGACACAAACAGGATGTGGTCTGCCCGACTTCATCAGCTGGTTGAGTTGTTTGATGACTTTAAGGTAATTTGCTGCGTTAGAAACCCTGCCTGGATTATGGATAGTTTTGAAAATATCTACCGCAAAAATCCTTTTAATTACAGCAAAATGTTTTCACCGGCAAACAGGCATACCGTTTACTCAAGATGCGAAAGCATGGTCTCCGGAGGAATTGTCGGTGCCGCATGGACTGCTCTTAAGGAAGCGTTTTATGGAGCTTACTCGGATAAATTACTATTAGTTGATTATGACCTACTCGCGCAATACCCTGAGAAATCAATGAAACTGATTTATGATTTTATTGAAGAACCGTATTATGAACACGACTTCGACAATGTGGAATTATCGCATGACGAATTTGATTATACGATCGGCGTTAAAGGTTTGCATGATGTAAAAAGAAAGGTAGAATTTAAAAACCGGAGGACAGTATTACCCCCGGACCTATTTAAGAAATACAGCGAAATGGCATTTTGGCTTGATACCGCGGGAACAGCCGCGAGTGTTATAGCGCCAAAACCAACGAAAATTGAACAACTAACTGAGGGAAAGTAGTTTATGAATAAATCGATTACCAATAATATCGGAAGTAAAGTTATACCTTTCGCGCTCTCTTTTTCATCTATCGCGGTTGCGGGCAGCGTTAACAGCTATTACCGGGTGAGAACCGGTTATTCTGGCAATTATAATAAAAGTCTGATTGAAGCGGGTTATAATCCAATCTCTTCAAACAAAATTTTCAACAATTATAATGACCAGATTAGCCATGATCATGAGAATTTTCATTTTTCTAAAGGCAGGATTGTTCGCGAGTTAGTAATAGTGGATGATGCTGTTCAGGATAAACATGTTTTTTATAAGCTGAGTAATCCATTCTCCGAAGTTGTTGAAATTAAGAAAGGCAGCGGCATACTGGGACTATTCAACAAACTCTCAAAATACAGAGATTTGGAATCGGTTCATATAGTATCGCATGGAAAGTCGGGCTCATTGCAAATAGGTGGAGAGGAACTTACCAGAGAAAGATTAGAAAAGAACCTTGACGCGTTTACCGCAATTAACAGGTCTATTAAATCCGGCGGCGATCTTTTACTCTACGGCTGTGAAGTTGCGGAAGGAAAAGACGGCAATGATTTGCTCCAAATAATAAAAGGCAATACACATGTTGATGTTGCGGCGTCTGATGATCTGACCGGGAATGCGGATTTTAACGGTGACTGGGATTTGGAAATTCAACTTGGTGATATCGATGCAGTACCGGTAAATGAATCAATTGCGATGAAAGATTTTACCGGGGTATTGCAATTTGTCGGGGATGTGATCGCTTCAGCAGCAGGTGGTTTTACTGATGGTGATACTGAAGCGCTTATATCTAACGGTGAGACAGTCCAATTCCCTCAGGGAAAGTTTTATAATACTTCCAATCCGTATGTAAAATTCAGCGGGACTCATGGTTTTCAACAAATGAAATTTAAATCAGATGGAAGTTTTACCCTATCCGGCGATTTAGTTGTTTACAACGATCATAATTACTCTGTAAAGGTAGGAGTTTATGGTTATAACACTTCCACTTTTGGGGCGTATGGATTATACTGGTCAGCACTTATTCCGTCTAAATCTGAAACCACCTTAAATTTTGAGAACGACTTTGGTAATATCAGTTTGCGTACTATCCATTACATGTTTATAGGTGCGCGAAATAGTGGCGATACTGGTATTAATCCAGAATTTCTAATAAGGGGTTTTGGTGTTAAGGATGCCCCTGGTCCTCTTCCTGTTGAACTCACAGGTTTTTCAGGAAGGTTAATTGATAATTCAGTTGTTCTAGAGTGGGAAACAGCGACAGAAACGAATAATTATGGTTTTGATGTCGAGAGGCAGGAAACAGGAAACAGTACTCAGAACGCAGGTTGGGAGAAAATCGGATTTGTTCAAGGACATGGTAATAGTAACTCACCAAAGAGCTATGAGTTTATTGACGCCAGCCCCTTTGGGGAAAATCCTCCGGCGGAAAATTTACGTTATCGCCTCAAACAAATTGATACGGACGGTACTTACGAGTATTACAGCTTAACAGCCGAAGTTGATGCAACAATTACATCGGTAAACGACGAAAGATTACCGGAGCAATTTCATCTATCGCAAAACTACCCGAACCCGTTTAATCCGACCACAACAATAAAATATTCAGTTCCGGTTGTCGATGTCCCGAGTCCCGCAGGGCGGGATAAACTCCGCGAAGGGCAACACGTATCATTAAAAATCTATGATATTTTAGGCAACGAAGTTTCCCAATTGGTAAACAAATCGCAAGCTCCGGGAATTTACCAGGTTGAGTTTAATGCAAGTAACCTTCCGAGCGGAACGTATTTCTATAAACTTGAAGCAGGAAGTTTTTCGGGAACTAAGAAGATGATATTGATAAAGTAGGATTCATATTCCCAATAACGTTTTTGATAGTTCAGTAACTCTTTTCTTTCAAATTAAAAACCTTTCAAAGCCGCTAAAAATTTTTTGGCGGTTTTTTTATCAGCTATTCAATTTGAAAAATCATTTTCGATAATAACACGGCTTTTAGTTGAAAAATTTATGGATGTAAGAATATTGCAATACTTACGGCATTTCTCAATCCTTTATTTTTTTTGCCGAATGCGTTCCTTAGAATAGAAAAAACATCAACATGTTACCGAAATGCAACAGTTTCAGATTTATTTTGGATTAAATAGAAAGACTAATTATTCCCTTGGGTTTGTTACGTTAATTTAGAAACAGGCTGACAAAAAATACTTATTAAATAAAACCAAGGCTTATTATGAAAAAGCTATCACAAATAAGAAAGAGAATCTTCAATCAAGTTCTTAGGCTTAACCTAGTGTTTTTGTTTCTTATAATGTTTTTGAGTACGGTTAATCTTTATGCGCAAACGTTCGACTTTACCGGAGCATCCGGTAATGGTACAGCTACCGCCACTGAAACTGAATCAAGCGTTACTATGACGGTGACTATTGATCAGGGCGCGACATGGGTATTGGCAGATGGTGGAGGATTGCAAGGGACTGTTGCTGAGCTGCTTGCCGCTGGCTCTTCCAATATTAATTACACCGTAACTTTTTCGTTTAGTAGTGCGAGAAGTATTACAAGCCTTTATTATTTTGAAGCAGACAACAGTACCTCCGGAGTCACGACCTGGAGTTTCACGGTTACAAATGGCACCGGAACGACGGTAACCCAAAATGCGGGTGATTTTGATGTAAATAATGCTGTCACAGTCTCACCACCGGATTGGGATAGTGTAAGCGAGTTTACCGTTACTGCTACAGGTACGGCGGGTTTTCAGCCTGGGTTTGACAACATTATTTGCGCAGTGCCTGTCCCAGTAGAATTAACTTC
>JANQLA010000559.1 GCA_028280855.1 Melioribacteraceae bacterium | reverse complement strand
AACATTCAGCGCTTGTTTCGGCGCCCCTTTTATGGTAAGGCACCCGTTTGAATATGCTGAAATGCTCAAACAGCGCATGATAAAGCACGGCGCAAATGTATGGTTGGTAAATACCGGCTGGATAGGCGGAAGGTTCGGTGTAGGTAAGCGCATAAGTATTAAGCATACTCGCAACCTTCTGAATGCAGCTTTGGACGGTAAGCTTGACGATGTTGAATACAGGGTCGATGAACTGTTTGGATTCGAAGTCCCAATCGAATGCGGGAATGTTCCATCGGAGGTGCTTGATCCTTCGAGTTCCTGGGGCAATAAGGAAGAGTACTGGCAGAAGTATGACGCACTAGCAGCTCGATTCATAGAGAACTTCAAGCTCTTTGAGAAGGGAGTTTCCGACGAAGTGAAAAATGCAGGGCCTAAACGCCTGATGCAGTGAATTTTAATAGAGGCTTGCCAACGCGAGCCTCTACTTAATTTATTCTTATTATATTATCTTTCTCAATCCAATTATATAGCATTCATTCGTAATGATTTCGAACAGGTTAAAAAGTATTGATCTATCTACTACCATGGAGATTGCCGCGAAAGCAATCGAGTTAAAATCGGCCGGCGTTGATTTAATTGATTTAAGTGTAGGCGAACCAGATTTTCCTACCCCGCAGCATATTAAAGAAGCGGCAAAAAATGCGCTCGATAACAATTGTACAAAGTACACAAAGAATAAAGGAACTAATGAACTACGTACCGCAATAGCAGCGAAACTTGAGCGCGAAAATAACTTGCACTATACTACTGAGCAGATAATTGTTTCTACAGGAGCAAAGCAAGCATTGTTCAATGCTGTTCAAACAATTGTGGATAAAGGCGAAGAGGTTATTATCCCAACTCCAAGCTATGTCTCTTATATCCAGATGGTAAAGTTTGCCGAAGGGAAAGTAATAAAAGTTGATGCCGATGAAACCAACAGGTTCAAAATTCACGTCAATTCATTAAAGAAAGCAATAACTAAGAATACGAAATTATTGTTGCTTTGCAATCCTTGTAATCCGACCGGGGCTTTTTATGATAAAGATGAATTAAAAGAGATTGCCAGGCTTGTGCTTGAAAACAATATCTTTGTTATATGCGATGAGATCTACGAAAAGCTTCTATACGACAGAATTGAGTTCTGTTCATTCGCATCACTGAATGAAGATATCAAAAAACAGACCGTCGTCGTTAACGGATTTTCCAAAGCGTATTCGATGACTGGTTGGCGAATCGGGTACGCGGCCGCCGAACAAAATATCATCGATAATATGGCAAAACTTCAGAGTCATTCTACTTCGTGTGCGTCTTCTGTTTCACAGGCTGCAGCCCTGGCGGCATTAACATCCCTACAGGATTCGGTTGAAGAAATGCGCATTGGATTTGAATATAGGAGGAACTTTGCGTTTGATAGTTTGACTCAGATTAAAGGGTTGTCAGTGGTAAAACCAAGCGGCGCATTCTATATTTTCCCGAATGTAAAATCTTTTTTTGGAAAATCCTTTCAGAACTATGCGGTGAAAAATTCCCATGACTTAGCGCTGTATCTCCTCAATGAGGCAAAAGTTACGGTGGTTCCCGGTTCCGGTTTCAAGTGTGAGGGATACATCCGTTTATCTTTTGCAAATTCCATCGAAAATTTAAACGAAGGCGTATTAAGAATTGCAAAAGCCCTGAACAAGCTAAAATAGCCTACTTTTTTCCATAGAGCTTATCTCACCATCATTCTGAGATTAGTCATTATTTATGACGCAATATGCGCGCATATGACGTATATGGGTCATTCAGACGTTATATACGTCATATAGACGCAGGGTGATCAAGTTAAGCAAAAATTCCATAACTTATTGTTTTTCAATAGTTTAGAGTAAAAATAGCAATTTGGCACAGAAATTATTTAGTAAATGAGAAAAAACTCATAAAAAGGAGATACAAAAATGAACGAAATAAAAAGTAAAGAAACAGTCGAAAAAAAATCTTTAATAGATGAAATTCAGAATCAACCTTACAAAGCGCCATTGGTAAACATTACCGAAGATGAAAACTCGTTCTTCATAATCGCAGATCTTCCCGGCGTAAGAAAAGATAATGTTGAGCTAAAGATTGAAGAGAATAGCTTGTCTATCATCGGTAAAGTTGATTTCGACAAAAATGCTAAATCGAAATTCATCTTAAGAGAAAAGAGAACAGGAAACTACCTTAGAAGCTTCAAGCTTGGCGATTCAATAGACCAGGAAAAAATTGAAGCTACCTTGGAGAATGGGCAGTTGTTGTTAATGCTTCCCAAGAAGGAAAGTGTAAAACCAAGAAGTATTGAAATTAACTAGCCAGTCGTAAAAAGCCGGCCATGGTATAAAATATAAAATTAAGGAGTAAGAAAATGACACTAGTAAAATGTAACCCAAGAAGAGAATTGTTTAACTTCGATAGAGAGTTTAACAGATTCTTTCGAGACTTCAACAGAAACTTCGGAATGCTGAGAAATGAAGATGATTCAAGTGAAGTTGTGGAATTCAACTGGTCGCCTTTGAGTGATATTTTGGAAAACGATGATAACTTTCAAATCAAACTGGATTTACCAGGCGTTGATAAGAAAGATGTAAAAATATCTTACTCTGAAGGAAAAATTGAAATAAGAGGTGAACGAAAAAATGAATCAAAAGTTGAAGGTGAAAAATATCACAGGGTAGAAAGAAGCCATGGTAAATTTTTCAGGTCTTTTAATCTACCGAGCGAAGTTAAAGAAGACAAAATAAAAGCCGACTTCAAAAACGGTCAATTGAATGTTGTTATTCCAAAGAGTGAAAAGGCTAAGCCACGTATGATTGATGTAAAGGTTAACTGATTAATGAACTGCCGGTAAACCCGGCAGTTTTTTATATCCGCTATTAAGTTTTATCTCACCTAACCGCGAAAACCTTTGGGGCTTTTAAAAATGAACGAATCTTTTACTTTTATACTAATACTCATTTTAATCATTGCAGTAATAGTAATATTTGTAAAAGCATCTCTTATAATTAGAAATAGGGGAGGAAGTTTTTTAACTACAATGCACGGATCAACGTATGAATTTTTGGGCAAAGATAAACGTGAGGCTGTAGAACATGTTGTGGAAGTTAAAGCAAAGAAAAAAATGGATGAAGAGTTATCCGGAGAAGATTCCATCTTTTAGAAAAATGAAATCTTTATCCGTTACAATCTATTGCGATCTCTCATCTTCACCTGCTACTTCTTCAAAATCGGCGTTAACTTTGTTATCTTCTTTTCGAACAATTTCGACAGTGAACTTTGCAACAACGCCTGCGAGTGCTCCTATAGCGGTTACAACAGGTGCAGCTAAAACACCAACAATGCCAATGGTTAGCGGTATTTCAAGGTAAGGTTTGCCGTCGGCATCTTTTATAATTATTCTTCTTATGTTGCCCTCTTTAATTATTTCCTCTATCTTATTTAATAATTCTTTACCGCTCACTTTAAATTCAGTACCCATTATTTCCTCCAGGATTTTATAGCTTAGAAGCACAAGAAGTAAAAATGTTCCATTTTATATTTTATAATTCGCAATAATTTTGTAATCTGGTATGAACAAGTTGCACAACATTCCGGATAACACATGGCGGAAAAGAATTTATCGGATTATACAATAAAGTACTTGTTTAATTTCAACAACCAGATTGAAAAGTCGTTTGAAATTATGCTTGACTCGGATTCTTTTATTATTGACGATGAAATTGGTGATGTGCCGGATTGGGCCTTGTTGAATAATATTGATTGTTCAATCTGTCCGTTGAATAAGAACGAACACAAGTTTTGCCCACTCGCGAAGCATATGGCTGTTGTTATAGATTTTTTTCAGCACCTGCCTTCGTATCAGGAGGTTAAAGTAACTGTCGAATCGAACGACCGGACAACAACTAAGGATACCACTGTTCAGGTTGGCGTTGGAAGTTTAATGGGAATAATTATGTCGTGCAGCGGCTGCCCAATTGTCGGCAAGCTCCGTTCACTGGTAAGATTTCACCTGCCATTTGCAGCGCTCGAAGAAACCGAGTACCGCGTTATTTCGATGTATGTATTTGCACAGTATCTTAAAATGAGAAAAGGCGAAGAACCCGATTGGAAATTAAAGAAACTAAAATCGTTATATGAACAAATACAGACAGTGAATAAAAACCTGGTAAATAAACTTTCCGTCGTTGAGATGAACGATACAAGCCGAAATGCGGTTGTTACTTTAAGCAACTTTGCAGAGTATATTATCTGGAATCTTGAAAGTATAGAAAATCTTCACCTCGAAGAATTAATTCAATCTTTTAGTGAAATCTAGAAGGCAAATTTAGAAAATAATTACTCGATAACTTTTTCCAAAATTGAATGTATTCTAATACTATGAAGCTGTATAAAATATTTATCACGATTATCTTAATCTACTTACTGGTTTCTTGTGACGGCGGCTTAAGTCCTGTTGAAGAAGAAATAAGCGGAGGCCCGGGATTCAGTGGTAAAATTACATTTATTGGCGAGTGGCCCGCAGATGTGAAACTTACATATGTTGTTCTCTTCAAAGACCCATTGATAAGCGCACTCGATTTCAACGCCTTTAATTTAAAATACGTAAGCCTGCCGATACCCATAGGCGCTTCGGAGTTTACTTTCAGCAGCAACGAATCATTATTCGGTCAGGTTGAGCCAGGAGACTTTGCTTATTTAGCTGTTGCCCAGTCAACTTCTGAAACACTTAATCTCAACCGTTCTTTCTGGCGTGTAGCAGGAGTTTATAAATCCGCTGTTGGTGCGCCAGAAGGTAATATTACTATACCGGCAGACCGGGTATTGCAAAACTTAGATATTGTTTGTGATTTTAACAATCCGCCAAATCAGCCGCCCGGAGGATAAATTGAAAAAATTTTGTTGGCCATTGTTTGTACTACTGTTCCTTTGTTCAGCTATTTGGGCTCAACCACTAATTATGGGGACAGTTACTGATTCGGACGGAAAGCCTTTATACGGTGCAAACGTAACCATAAAAAACACTTTGCGCGGAACGGCAACTGATGAGGAAGGCCGGTTTGTTTTTAGTAACCTTGCAGCAGGTAGTTACATTATAAATGCTTCGATGATAGGATTCAAAAATTACACGTCGAATCAGATGGAATTATCCAATCAATCGATTGATTTGCAAATAACTTTATTTCCTACCAGCTATCAATCCGAACAAGTCATCGTTACCGCAGGCAAGCATAAACAATCGTTGTCGGACTTACCGGTAAGTGCTAGTCTTATTTCAGCCGAAGTGTTCTCTAAAAAAAACTATAAAACTTTTGATCGGGCATTACGTAATGTTCCCGGTGTAACAATGACCCTTGATCAGGTTAGCATACGCGGATCCAGCGGTTATAGCCGTGGCGCGGGAACCCGTGTCCTGGTTGCTTTTGATGGTATCCCAATGTACACAGGTGATTCAGGCGAAATAATTTGGGAAGTTATACCTAACTACGAAATCGAGCGGGTGGAAATTATTAAAGGCTCTGCAAGCGCTTTGTACGGTTCTTCGGCAATAGGCGGAGTAATTAATTTAATTCCCAAACCTATCACTTCTAATCCCGTTACATTTGTAAAAACATATTATGGTATTTACGACGAGCCGTCGTTCGATGAGTGGGATTGGTCGGATGATACCCGGCAGTTCAGCGGTGTAAGCGTTTCACATTCGCAGCGGTTCAACCGGCTCGGCGTTTCGGCATCAATTTACCGGTTCGAAGATTTTGGATACAGGCAGAATGATTATGACTTGCGGCTCGGCGGATACTTAAAATTAAGTTACGACATTTCAAACAAATCAAAAATAGATTTGTGGGGAACAGGGTACGACAGGAACAGGGAGACATTCAATTTTTGGAAAGATATTGATAATACATTTTCCCCGCCCGACGGCGACCTGGGCGATAAACAGCCGTCGAACAGGCAAATATTCGGAGCATCATAC
>JANQLA010000351.1 GCA_028280855.1 Melioribacteraceae bacterium | reverse complement strand
CCCTTTTTTTTCCTTGTTGTACTGATTACCTCAATTATTTTTCCCAATGGACTGGTTGCACAACAGCTCGGTTCATTGCGCGGTTTTGTTACCGACTCTACAAACGGCGAACCTATCGGTTTTGCTAACGTATTTATCCAAGAAACAACAATCGGCGCTTCTTCAAACGCAGAAGGTTTTTATTTTATACCTGCAATCCCGGTTGGCAATAAAACAGTTATAATTTCTTTTATCGGGTACGAATCCCGGGAAATAGATATTGTTATTCTTAATGAAAAAATTACCGAACTGAATATTGCGCTTCAGCCGTCGTCTGTTGAACTTGATGAATTGCATGTTATCGGTAAAAAAATTGTTCGGCAAAACGAAACTGACATCGGGCTTCAGACTATCACAACCAAGGAAATAGACTACACGCCTGTAAGTGTTGAGAGCGATATATTCAAAGTAATACAGGCTTCGCCGGGTGTAAGCAGCACGGGCGACGTAACAGCACGTTATTATGTCCGTGGCGGCGCTGGAGACCAGAATGAAGTGTTGTTAAACGGTGTTACTCTGTATAATCCTTTCCATGCCCTTGGCATATTTAGCTCAATCGACCCTGAGATGATTTCCGTGCTGGAATTCTTTAAAGGCGGCTATGAACCTAAATACGGCAACAGGCTTTCGTCTACTCTAAACATTGTAACTAAAAACGGAAATAAGAATAAGTTTTCGGCAACGGGACAGGCAAGTTTACTGGCAGGAAAAGTGTTATTAGAAGGCCCGATTCCAAATGGGTCGTTCATTACAACTGCCCGTAAAAGTTACTATTCGGATATCCTAAAGAAGTTTTTGAATGACAAAGAAGCACCGTTTGATTTTTACGACTTGTCGTTTAAGGTGAATTACTCAAATCCTGCGTTCAGCAAAGGCGGGCTGTTTACCCTGCATGGTTTCTACAGCAACGACTTTATAAACAACAACGATCCGTTGCGTGAAAATTATTTAACGGAGAACTTAATACTTGGCGGTATCTGGCGCAAAGTTTGGTCCGATCCGTTGTATTCTGTATTTAACTTCTCTTATAGCGGTTATGATGCCGGTGTTGATCCGAATTTTAGCGACGCAAAAAAACGAACCAATTATTTAGATGATGTATCGTTGAACTTCGATTTCACTTATGTCTATCAAAGCAAAGATGAACTGCAATTCGGGCTTCAAAACAAAATTCTTTCAACTTTGCTTGAGCAGGAAAACCTGAACAGCGGTGTTACCAGGTTCGAACAGTCGGGCTGGGATATGAGTTTTTATTTTAACTACAAATTTTACCGGTGGGAAAAGATAGGACTCGATCTCGGATTCCGTAGCCGTTTATCGGGACTCTCTAAGAACCGGCCGTTTATTATCGAACCCCGTTTCAGTTTTACTTATTTACCCAGTAACCTTATCGCATTCAAATTTGCTGGCGGCTGGTATTCGCAGGAAGTTGTTACACTGAATAATGAAAACGAACTTGTATCTATTTACGAACCATGGATCATTGTTCCCGATTACCTGAACTCGCCGCAGTCATTACATTTGATCGCCGGAGTAAAATCATACATTACAGATTTCTTCACTATTGAACTGGAAGGATATTACAAATCAATTTCAAACTTGTTCGATATCAACACACGGAAATTTACCGCCGAGTTTTTCGACTATGATAATCTCGATGGTGAAGCATACGGCCTGGATTTACTGGTGAAATATAGCTTCGATCCTTTTTACCTGAAGTCTTCATACTCGCTTGGCTGGGCGTATAAGATTGACGGAAGCAACAAATTTCATCCGCGATACGACAGGCGCCATAACGTAAATGCTTTGCTGGCTATTGATTTTGGCGCCGGGTGGGAAACAAGCTTTACGTGGAATTTTGCTTCGGGTATGCCTTTTACTCCTATAGCAGGATTTTACGATCGTTTATATAATGATGAAAATCCGCCATATCAATTCGCAACTAACTTTATTCCATCAACACTCTACGGCTCAAAGAACATGGGGCGGCTGCCGATCTATCACAGGCTTGATGTAAGTTTATCTAAAGATATCTCCACGAATTTACTTGATCTAACGATTGGCGCCAGCGTAATAAATGTTTACGACAGGAAGAATATATTTTATTTCGATAAGAAAACAGGTGAGCGTGTAAACATGCTGCCGGTATTGCCCTCGGCATTTGTGAAGGTGAAGATATGAGAAAAGCAGATATAATAATAATCGCGGCATTTATTTTGGTTATCGGCTGCGAAGAAAATTTTAGTCCGAAAGAGGAGTTTGAGAAACAGTACATTGCTAATTGTATAATAGGCATCGGCGGTGATCAAAGTAAGTTCGGTGCTACGGTTCATTTAGCAAATACTTATGATTTAACCGGGTTAAACCCCGAGTTAAACCAGGTTGACCCGACTATCACAGAGGCGGATGTTCAATTAAGTTTTCCGCATATCAATGAACACACACTTATGCCCGATACCTCGATATTTTATCACCCCTTTATTCCTGATTCAATAATCTGGGCGGACTACAATCGTTACGGAAATCCTTTTATCTCCTTTACCGCTTCGGGGATACTCGTGCGTCATTCTCCTCTTCAACTGGATGTAGAATTGACTAACGGTAAAAAACTCAGTGCTTCAACTGAATTGCCGCGAGGTGTTTTTTTAGATTATAACTACGACTATCCCCATGGGTTTACTACAAGGGTAAATACGTGGAAGTACGGCGATTACTGGGAAATTACGTGGGATGCCGTTGAAGGCAGTATGTATTATGTTACACTGACACTCAACTATTTTATTGAAACTGACTCAGCCAATAATTACAGGAGCGTTGAGCTTCCGATTGATATAAAGGACGGGAAGGAAGTGTTCCCGAAGTTTAATTACCCGGGTAAGGTTCGTTATTCCTTCAATGCAGTTACAAAAAAGTTCGAATCAATTTCCGAAGGTATTGAAGATAAATCAAAAATATATATTGTTGACATGCGGCTTACAGTTACCGAATTAAACAAAGATCTTTCAAGTTACTATTCGAGCTTAAACGGATTTTTCGATGAATACTCGGTAAGACTGGACGAACAAATTTATTCGAATATTAACGGCGGAATAGGGATTTTCGGCGCTTACAAAAATACTTCGGTAAAACATTTTGTAGACGGAATTTTTGTTGATTCGTTTGGGTACAGGAAGTATTAGCAGACACGGATTACACAGATTTCACGAATTGCAATGTTTTATATTCGCCCGATAGATTAGTAATCTGTCGATAATATTTGCCGCTAGCCGAATTAAAATCAGTAAACAAATATGTAATTTAGAAAGTGGAAATCTTTGTTCTGCCAATTGACTGCCTTCTTGTGATGAAGAGTTAAGAAAAAGATTACGATTAAGATTATTTAAAAACTCCAATAAGCAGACAGTCCGCCTGAGAAGTAACGGTAACTTGAGTTTTCGCGCGAAGTGCTTCCTGTAGAGAGTGACCCCTGTATCTGGAAATTATTCGAGAATTGGTAGAAAGCATTTAGATGGCCTTCGAGACGAAGGAAGTCGTTTTCGGGAACATACCCGATTAATCCGCCGATAGAAATATCGGCTGTTTTATTTTTTTCGATAATAAAATCGGCCCACAAACTGTGCGATTCAAAACCTTCCGGCGAGTAGTAAAACGGGGCGGCGTTGTCAACAAATTTAAAATTGCTATAAAAGTATTCGTACCCGGCAATCATATCATTCTCAAAATATTTACCTGCGCGCAGCATTAAATCATTTCCTTCGTTATTATCCGACACGGTTACGTATTGGAAAGATCCCGAAAGCTGCCACTGCTTTTTGTGCGTATACTTTCCCTGAATTTTATAGAGTGATGCGAATAGCCGGTTATCGTCAATCGTTAAATCAATGAGGTACGGTGAATACAACACTATTGCGGCATCGGAATTAAGGTAGGTTGCCGTTATGTTAAGAGTATCGGGTATTTCGTAAGTTGCAAAGACATCAGTTTCAATATCACGCTGTACGCCATCGTCGTTTAATGAACCTGATCCGACACCGATTCTGAAGCGGTCTGAAAACTTTAGGAATATATGGCCTTTGAACGAAGTGTAACTTCTGTTAAAATCGTTTTGGAAATTGGATAACGAATCAACAAGAAAAACCGTTGCCGAGTCGAGACTGTTTCTATCAGCGCTCATGTATGTTTTAAAGAATGAAACGCCGAGCGCAAGAAAACTCGTAACGCCTACGTCGAGACGCGCTCCAAGCCGCGTGTACCGGAAGCTAAGATTATCGGAATAAAAAGTTAATGAAGGTGCCAGCCCAACGCTTGATGGAAAACGTTTTAGTATACCGCTTAATCCTGTTGGCGGAATCCATCCCTGCCTTTGCTCAATCATTGCTATTTGAACAGAATCAATATCTTCCCGCAGCAGCAAAGAATCATATACAGCATTTGCAGAATCAAAAACGCCAAGCTTTGCATAAGAATCGCCCATATAGAGATACGGTTCGAACTCACCTGGTTCACGGTTGTTCAATTCCTTAAATGCGATTAGTGCTCCTACCGAATCACCTTTGGTATAAAGCAACAGGCCGCGTTGAAGAGCCGCTTCGTAAAAATAGCCCTCATTCAAAACATCGTCATAGATAAATAAAGCTTCATCATATCGTTTAGCACAGAAGAGAACATCGCCGTACTCCTTTAATATAAGGCTGTTGGGTTCAGCTTCATCAAGGTATTGTTCGTAATAAGGCAGGGCTGATTCGCAATCGCCATCGAGTACGAATTGGCGTCCCTCTTCCAAAATGGCATAGCGGGCTTCTTCTTCGGCGCGAAGCTTTTGAAAGTCGATATTCGTTTGAAGAGTAATAACATCATTGTTAAGCCGGTCAATTTCAGCGGCTTTGTCTGCATAAACCTGTGCAGAGTCGAACTCCTGCTCAATTAGCATATATGATCCCATTGCGATTATCGCTTCGAGATTATCGGGACGCTCTTTCAGCACATTGTCCAGGTAGGGGGCCACAAGTTCTATTTCACGGTTATTCCAGATGGAGAGCTGTGCCCGGAAGAGCTGGTAATCAAGATTATCAGGATCTTCTTCAAGAAGTTCGTCGGTCAATTCAATAGCATAGTCGAAGTCACGATCCCAGGCTACAACCTTGGCAAACTGGAAGCGAAGCCGTTTATCTTTTTCATCCGGCACTTCGTTAAAGTAAGTCTGCAATATTTCATTTGCGGAATCATATTCCTGTAAGTATTGATAATACTCAGCAAGCCGTTGTGCAGCAACTTTGTCCCTGTTGTTTGCCTGGAAACGTGCCAGGTAAGTTTCGATTCTTTTACGATAAACTTCGTCCCTGAAGTTTGTAACATAGTCATATCGCTCCTGGAAGCGCTCATCATCCGAATTTTCAATACTTAATGTAAGAAGCTGATTGTAAGCTTCTTCAATACGCTCCGCTTTAATAAGCTCATCAACCAACTTAAAGCGAGTATCAATATCCGAAGGGTCTCTTCTAAGTAACCTATAGTAACGGTCGATAGGAAATTCTTTTTCGAAGGCCCGCGGATCCTGCTGTGTTACATATGCCTGACGGGTTGCCTGGTCAAGCCCGTCCTGAGCTTCTTTAAAAAACGGTTTGAATTTAAGTGCCGTTTTAAAAGCATTTTCTGCATTACGGTATTTACCGAGCCACATTGTAAAATAGCCGTAACGGCTCCATAGCCGCCAGTCGTCGGGGTATTTATCTACCCATTGTTTTAGTATGCGTTCGCCTTTGGCTATTTTTTTATTCTTCGCAAGAATTTCGGAGTAACGAATTATTTCATCCGACGATGCATTCTGATCTCGTTCCAGGTACTTGTCGTACCATTCTTCCGCCAGGGCCCATTCTTCCATCCATCGATATGACTTGCCGATTTCAAGATAATTAAAAGGGTAAGCCGGATTGATTGCTATTTCGCGTTCATGGCCTAAGATTTTTTTTCGAAGCTGTGCATACCATACTTCCTGTGTTCTGGCAAGGTTTGATTTTGCTTCAGTGTAGTCGGTATCGAGCCGAATAGCTCTCCTGAAGTCAAGAACTGCAGGTTGATATTGCCCTCGTCGTTCAAAGCATATTCCACGTAGATTATAACCCTCGGCGATTCTTGGATTTGCCGAGATGTACTTATTCAGCAGGTCAATTGCTTCGCCGTAGCGACCCGCCTCCATTTGTGCAAGGGCGCTCTGTTTTAATCCTTCGTTTCTCACATTAGTTTGCTGCGCATTAAGCAGGATAGTTAGACCTAAGCCGAATAGCAGCGTAATGTTAAGTAACGAATATTTAAGAGTGGGCATAAGCAGTTTTATTATCTTCTCAAAAAGATTTAATCCATAGCTTAAAAATAAGCATAGATCAATTTAATTGTTATTCAACAAAAACGTTTGGTCAAATCTAATTATATGTTTCTTAAGCTGTATTGTTCCTCCGTTAAAACTGGAAATATATAAAAGGCTGAAGCTCCGCAGATTGCACTTGTGCACAAATCCAAATTACTATTGCAAGAATTAGTCCTTGAACTACAGGGTGTATTTTGGATAAAGCACCCCCTGTTTTTAATTCAAGCGACCGCGGTAAGAAGTGCATAACATATCCAACGATAAGAATTACGAATGTCGGTGTATAGCCTTCAATAAACTGCGAAAGAACATTTGGTTTGAAGAAGAAAAATATTTGGTTGAATATGTCGAACGCGCTCTGGAAATTATCTACCTTAAAGAAAACAAACGATATCGCTATTAAGTGAAATGTTATGATCTTTTGAGCAACACTGAGCAATTTTGTGTTAGTAAGCTTTAACGCGTTATACAGCTTACGCTTGGGTTTCTGAAGCAGAAGTGAAAATCCCATGTATAATCCGTGAAGCAAACCCCAGAACAGGAACATCCAGCTTGCACCGTGCCAGAGACCGCAGAGCACAAAAGTGATAATCAGTGCAATAATGTTTCCGTACATTTTTAAATTTCGAAATTTCATTTGCAGAGGCCTGAATAGGTAATCCAGGAGCCACGTTGAAAGTGATATATGCCATCTTCGCCAAAAATCTGCTACACTTGTTGCCTGGAAAGGCGAATTGAAGTTATCCATTAATTTAAAACCCATAAGTAATGCGATGCCGATCGCTATATCGGAATACCCCGAGAAATCGCAATAGATCTGGAGTGCGTAACCATAAAGGGCAAAGAGGTTTTCTACACCGGTAAAACGAAGCGGTGCGTCGAAAACTCTGTCGACAAAGTTCAGACTTAGGTAATCGGCAATGACTATTTTTTTTACCAAACCAGACATTATTAGAAGCAGCGCTTTTCCAACTTCATCTTTAGATACCAAATAATTATCCTGCTCAACTTGCGGAATAAATTGAGAAGCCCTGTCGATTGGACCGGCAAGAATATTTGGGAAGAAAAATACGAATACACTGAAATCCCTGAGGCTATTGGTCGGTTCCATTACTTCAAGATAAATATCGAGGACGTAACTCATGGATTTAAAAGTAAAAAAGGATATGCCGATAGGCAGCAAGATGTTCAGCGGATCAAATTCGCCCAGTCGAAAGTCGGATAATATTTGCAGAAAAAAATTTGTGTATTTGAAATAGCCAAGTAAACCAAGATTAACAATTATGTTCAAAACAAGAATAAACTTTTTTACGGATTGAGAGGCCGAAATGAATAGCCACCTACCGGAATAGAAGTTAAAAACCGATGAGAAAATAAGCAGCAGGAAAAATATGCCGCTCGCTTTATAATAAAAGTAAAGAGAAAACAGGAGGATCAGAACAATGCGAATATTTTTGGACGTTGCAAAGATTCTGTAGAATACAATAAATGCAAAAAAGAAAAACAGGAATAGACTGGAGCCGAATAATAACGGATCCGATGGTTCGTAGGCAAGCAAATCTCCTAGTTTTGTGAGGTCTAAATCGAACATTTAAGTTTGGTCCTCGGTGTTCAAAAAAAGTAAATCAAATTCAGCCGACCTTGGAGTTTACCAGGTTCTGCAAGTCGCCTATGTTTTGGCATTTAAGAATTTCTATACTCTTAAACCGAACGTTGTAATCTTTTTCGATTGCCGTAATTACATTTACATGATTCAGTGAATCCCAGCCGGGTACCTGGTTTGCTACAGTTTCATCCTGAATTTCAACATCATCTAATCTTAGATCAAGAGTTTCACAAATAACTTTTTTGAGTCTATCTGTAATCATATTAACTCCAAACTGATTTATCATTTTTATTAATTATTCTTTCCTTGTTTGCTTTTCTACTTGGTTTGCCCGCGGAGCTTTTTATCAGCCATCTTGGCGGCACCAGGTAAATGCTGTGAATATTTACGTCTATACCCATACCGGCTTTTATAATGTTTGTCTTCAACGTCTTTAAATCGTTGTTGTCGTTAAGCTTAGTTTCGGCAACTACGCTTATCTGTTCCGTACCTAAAACATTGTCTTCTTCGCCGAACGCAATTACCCTTCCGGGAATTATGTTTTCCATTTTATTCAATGCATCTTCAACATCTTCGGGATACACGTTTTTACCGGCAACAATAATAATATCTTTTTTCCGCCCGATAACATATAATTCATCATTGTACATAAAGCCGTAATCGCCCGTATAAAACCAGCTATCGTCGTCAAGTACTTCGGCGGTTTTTTCGGGGTAGTTTCTATAGCCATCGAACATTGAAACCGACTTTACAGCTATCTCACCTACACTTTCGGCATTTACTTCGCGTCTATCGAAGTCAACAATTTTTACGTTGCATCCTTCAATGATATTTCCTGATGAAACACATGTACGCGTAACAACATCGCCTTCAGGTAATTCAACTCTGCCTTGCGAGAGCTTACCGCGGTCTACAACAAGTTCGTGAGGTCTTTTACCGGGCTCTGTTTGTGTGACAGCAAAAGTTGTTTCCGCCATACCGTAGCTTGCCGAAAACATTTCATCTTTAATTCCTATTGCAGTAAATGCCGAAGAAAACTTATTAAAACTTTCGGCCCGCACAGGTTCGGAGCAATTAATAATTGCACGCAAACTAGCGAGAGATACATCTTCGAGATCATCAAACCGAACTTTTTCCGCCATTAAGTTATATGCAAAATTAGGAAGCCATGTTAAGGTAGCTCTTTCTTTGCTTACTGCATCAAGCAAAATGTCGGGCGCAATTACCCATTCAAACGGATCAAGTTGAACAGTAGGTATTCCAAAAACCAGCGGTAAGTGGAAACATGCAATAAGCCCCATGTCGTGATATAACGGAAGCCATGAAGCAATTTTATCGTTAGGAGAAAGCTTTAAGTTTTTACCCAAATAGTCCACATGTTGTCTTATTGCTTTATGTGATAAAACTACGGGTTTCTGCAAACCGGTTGTTCCCGAGGAGTGCTGTAGGAGAACGGGTTGGTCATCGTTTACTTTAGATCGAATTTTATCAAGTTTTTCATGCTGTATAACAGTGTCTACAGAATCAATGTCAAACTCGAATGGAAACAGCAAATCTTTTACTGTTGATTTTTCCTGTTCGAAAAACGGTTTTATTACCGGCTCCATTTCGCGCTGTGTAAAAATATGATCAAGCCCTGATCGTTGGGACATGCCTGCAAGACCTTGCCGGAATTTATCTGGATGCAAACGCGGGTTAGGGTAAGCTAAAATTGCCGGTAAAGCTCCAGCCCCTGAAATACCAAGATACAGGGGATAAAAAAGAGGATTGTGCTTAATGATTATTGCGCATACTTCACCTTGTTTAACGCCTTTCTCAAATACTATGCGGGAAAATTTTTCCGCTGTGTCGAGAAGATTTTTGTACGTCCATACGAAAGGTTCTTCACCGGCAACCCAGTGAACAATGGCGGTTCCTTCGGGTTTATTTTCCACATGATTTGTCCAAACCGACCAAAGAGACTTGTTATTCATATTTTACGCAGCCTGCAATATTATTTATCGTTCTACGGAAGTTTGCCTAAATTTTTCTTCCGTCCAAATTGCTTCATCGTTTCCGGCTAATATTCTTTCCTTGTTAGCCTTCCTGCTTGGTTTACCGGATGAGCTTTTAATTAGCCATCTTGGGGGTACCAGATAGACTTTACCGATATTTACGTCAATGGTCATTCCTGCTCTTATAATGTTCAGTCTCAACTTTCTTAAATCCTCGTATTCGGTAAGTTTTGTTTCTGCAACGACGCCTATTTGCTCGGTCCCTAATTCTTCGTCTTCTTCTCCAAAAGCTATTACCCTGCCGGGAATTATTTGGTCAAGTTCATTGAGTACAACTTCAACATCTTCGGGATAAATATTTTTTCCGGCAACAATAATAATATCCTTTTTTCGCCCGATAACATATAACTCACCGTCATAAACAAATCCATAATCGCCGGAATAATACCATCCTTCTTCGTCCATACATTCGGCGGTTTTTTCCGGGTAGTTCCTGTAGCCGTCGAACAAACAAATAGATTTCACCACAATCTCGCCAACTTCAAATTCATTTGCTTCGCTTCTGTCGTCTTTAACTATTTTCATTTCCGTATCGGGAATTAAGATGCCGGATGAAACACATACCCTTTTAACTTCCGTATTTTCATCGGCGAGCTTTACAATTCCTTGTGCAAGCTTTTGTCTGTCTACTGTTATTTCATTAACCTTTTGTCCGGGGGGATTTTGTGAGAAGGCGAGTGTTACTTCTGCCATTCCGTATAATGTAGATAGAGCATGTGGATTAAAATTATACGGCAGAAATTTGTCGATAAAACGTTTATGACTTTCGGACCGTATCGGCTCGCTCGCATTAATAACCATTCGGAAGCTTGAAAGATCGTAGCCGTTCATTTCATCATCGGGAATTTTATCTGCGCACAAGTTATAAGCGAAATTCGGCAACCAGCACAAAGTAGCTCTTTCTTTATGTGCAGATTCAAACATTAACACCGGCGCCAGTATCCATTCGAAAGTATCAATGTGAATTGATTTTACGCCCGAGGCTAAAGGTATCTGGAATGCGCCTATCAACCCCATATCATGATATAATGGAAGCCAGCTAACAACTATATCTTCTTCATCAATTTTAAGCGCTTCGCCATACTGGGAAACATGATCAAGTATTGCCTTATGCGAAAGTACAACAGGCTTCTGTAAACCCGTAGTACCGGATGAATGTTGAAGCAGCATCGCATCGGTATTCAGAACCTTGTTGCGTACTACCTGCAAATCCCGTGTTGTTGATTCCGATATATCTTCTAGGTCCCACTCAAGAGGAAACATAAGTTCGTCAACAGTGCTTTCACGCATTTCTACAAACGGTCTTATGATTGAGTCAAGGTCACGCTGGGTAAGAATGCGATCAAGGCCGGAGCGCTGCGACATTCCGAGAAGACCTTGCCGGAATTTATCCGGATGCAAACGTGGGTTAGGATATGCTAGTACTGCGGGTAAAGCGCCTGCTCCCGAAATGCCCATGTATAAAGGGTAAAACATTGGATCGTGTTTTAGAATTATTGCGCAAACTTCGCCGCGTTTTATACCGTTCTTTTTTAAAGCAAGGGAAAATTTATTTGCTGTTTCAACCAGTTCGCCGTAAGTCCAGCGAAACGGTTCTTCGCCTGCGCTCCAATGAACTATAGCTTCTTTATCGGGAGTTTTATCTGCAATAGATTGCCAGCGTTCCCACAGTGTTTTTGATTCATCTAATTTGACTTGTGCCATTTTGGAATCTCTTTCATATTAAAATTATTTTACGGCAAGCAGCGCTTTGCTAAACATTTGAGCAACCTTTTTAACGCCCGATTCGTTAAAGTGAATATGATCTTTGCTTGCCAGCGGCGGATTAGCATTCACCCAATCAATCATGGAATCTTTACCGCCCATTGCCGAAAACAAATTCCAGAATGCAATTTTGGTGGCCTTTGTTACATTTATCTGCGCCTGAATCAACTTAGCTAATTTTGGCGATGAAGTATAACCCGAACCTTTCTTTACACTTCTGTCCTGAGAACCTATTAAAACAAAACTTGCTTTAGGAAAAGCTTTTTGGAAATGCTTAACAACTTTAATCATATCTTTTTCATATTTCTTAAAATTTCTGGCGGACAGCGCGTTTAATCCGAATTGGAAAATTATTAAATCATAGTTTAGATACTTATTGAAGTCCTTTAACGATTGTAACGGGATATCTTTCAAGTCAACACCCGTGTTACCGCGGAAAGGAAAGTTATCCACGAAAACACCATTGGCGCTCTCCAAGCTTATACCGTAAAAGTAGGCTTGTTCGTTGGAGGGCAGCTCAACTTTAATTGACTTGCCGTTTGGTGTTTTTGCGCTAAACTCTTTTAGTCCGCTTCCTTTAGACAACTTGCCTTTGCTGTTCTTACCGTTCACTATATAAGTAAAGCCGGTCGATTTTGCATCGCTATAATAAAGCTTTACCTGGTCGAAAGTTCTTGAATTCCGAAATCTCGAATTGGGTTTATATTCAAACCATCCATTTGCTTTATTTATGAATACCTCACCATTGATACCTACGGGTAGCCTGTCCGGGTTTCGTTTATTCACACCGAAATCTTTCCATCCCGAAGAATTTTTAAAACTCGCTGAAACTCTATAGTTAAGGTCTGCGGTAATTACAGGTAAAAAACCCAGTCCTTTACCGCCGTACTTTGATTGCAGAATCTGCCTAAGGTCGGCCGAAATCAAATCACCTTCTATACCGGAATCTCCAAAATGCGCAATTCGGACCTGCCTGGTTTTAGCGCTTTTCAATGCATTGATAAAGTGTTTCAGTTGAGAAACATTACCCGAGATTTTTTGGTCCTTGATACTTACAGGCCGGGATGGAGCAGAGGAAGTAATTTTATCGACTTCGCTTTCAAAAAAAGTTTCGATATAAGAGGTGTTAAAGCCGGCTTTGTTTACACGATGGTTGAGATTAATATAACTTTCCAAACCAGTAGTGTCTTCTTCATCAAGCAAATCTTCGGTGGAACTATCTTCTTCAAAGTATTCTTCGAATTGGAATTCGTCTGTTTCCTCTTCTATTTTAAGATCGTTTAGCATATCTACATTTTTAATATCAATACCTTCTGCCACTTGAAATTCAGGAATTGCCGAAGATGCAATGAGAACAACAATTGCAGTTAGTAATATCAATAGCGGTTGGTTTTTATTGTTGCTGTTTTTCATTATTAGATCCGGTTTGTAAATTAAAATCCGTTTTTGCTTAAAACTTTTTCGACCTCGTGCGCCCAGATCTTAAAACCCTTGGCGTTTAGATGAAGCCCGTCGTGAGTAAGTTCATCTTTCATAAAATGCAGTCTCGACATTTTAGGAATCAAATCAATATACTCGATGTTAAGTCGTTTGGCGTATGTTTTGAGTAGTTTATTAAGTTTGTCTACTTCTTTATTACGTCCGTTGTTGTCTGCGGGAGTAATGTTCCATTCGGCGCCCCATCTCTTACCGGCGTAAAGGGTTGATTGAATAACCGGTTTAATTCCGCGCGCCTGTAGCTGCGTAAGTATGCGCACATAATTAGCATATATCTGCTCTACCGGAACCCATTGATAAATGTCATTTAATCCGGCAAGAATAAATACCATTTTCGGCTTCAGTTTAAAAATGTAATCAAGCCTGTTAAGCATACCTTCTGTAACATCGCTCACAATTCCGCGTTCAACAATATTTGATCTTCCTACAAGTTCGTTCCAGTTAGCTCCGTGAGTAAGCGAATTTCCAAGCATAACTATATCCGCCTGTTTTGTTTTGTACACATCGTACATCTCCAATTGAAGATCGTAATTCTTATTTTTTTTGTAGGATGGAACATCATCTTCCGGCTGAGCAATAGCCAAGGCTGTTGGTAAAACGATAAACAAAATTAATTTGTTCACTGCTGACTGGAAATTCATATAATGCTTTCGCTTTAGTTATCGTTCAAAAAATATCTCAAAGGGTTAATTATGAAATGATCAAATTAAAATAGCAATTATTTTCGTGTAAAGCTACAATCCATTTCTTCATTACCGGTCACTGAATTTCAAAAACCATTCCATCAAAGAATGTTTGTTATTGCCTGAAAAGAGCATTTATTTTTAGAAAGTGTATAACATATCCTCTTTTTAGTATACAGTGTCTCACTGTGAGACCAACAAATAGCGAATGAAATGCAATCCTTTCTTTATAAAAAGAGTTTAATTTCCTAATTTTGTTAAGCTAAAAACTAAATCCCACCAAAAATGAAATACTACATTGGTTTAGACGGCGGAGGAACTAAGACTAAGGGGATTCTTGCCGACCACAATTTGAACGTTCTTTCGGAGGCCACCGGCGGACCTTCCAATTTTTTAATGCTTGGAACAGATGCTGTGTCTGAAACTTTATTTAATGTAATTAACGAATGCCTTGAAAACGCGGATGTTAAATTTGAAGATGTTGGGGCGGTTGTGCTTGGTTCAACGGGCGCAGGAAGAAGGTCGGATGCGGAGCAACTTGAAAAAGCTTTTATCTTTTTTACAGCAACGCGGGGAATCAGTTTTAAATTCTTCCGCGTTGAAAGCGATGCTCGTATAGCTTTAGAGGGCGCTTTTGCAGGTAAGCCCGGCAGCATTTTAATCGGGGGCACCGGTTCTATAATGTTCGGCAAAGATGAAAATGGTGAAATACATCGCGTTGGGGGCTTCGGTAGGTTTATCGGTGACGAAGGAAGCGGTTACATGCTCGGCAAACAGGGTTTAACTGCCATTGCTAAACATTACGACGGAAGAGGAAAAAAAACGATTTTAGCCGATTTATTAAAAACAAATTTTGAAATTGAAGAACCTTCCCAACTTATTACCAGGATATATAAAAAGAAATTCGACATTGCATCGGTTGCACCATTGGTAATTACCGGCGCTGAGAGAGAAGATGCTGTGTGTTTAGACATACTTGAGAAACAAAGTGATGAACTGATCGATCATATTCACGCAATGAAAAAAATGCTGAATGCGAAATCACTTAATTTGAGTCTTATAGGAAGTATAATCGCATCAAACAATGTATACTCGAAGCTCTTTAAGGAAAAAGTAAAAAAACGATGCAAGAGTTGTAAAATTGTAAAGCCCGAATTACCCCCGGCGCTAGGGGCAATTGTGATGGCCAAGCAATTAGCTAGTTAATTTTGCAAACGGAGAATTAGCTTATTTTTTATTAACCGGTATTGATAGCTGCAAAGAAAACAGCAAGCTATTTATATGCGCCGTTTGCAACATTCCGTTTTTATAAATAGAATCCGGATTTTTTATGAAGAATAACAAACCGACCTCAAGAAATCCATGGGCATGGGTTCCCTCACTTTATTATGCTCAAGGCATTCCGTACGTTATCGTAATGACCGTAGCAGTGATTATGTATAAGCGTCTGGGAATTTCGAACACCGATATTGCGCTATATACAAGCTGGTTATACTTGCCCTGGGTAATTAAACCGCTATGGAGCCCAATCGTAGATATCTTCAAAACCAAACGTGTATGGATAATAGTAATGCAGCTTATAGTAGGAGCGGGACTTGCAGGTGTTGCTCTTACTATACCGGTACCGAATTTCTTCCAATATACGCTTGCTTTTCTTTGGCTGCTTGCTTTTAGCTCTGCAACGCATGACATTGCCGCCGACGGGTTTTATATGCTTGGACTCAACCAGCACGACCAGGCGTTTTTCGTTGGAATAAGAAGTACGTTTTACAGGATGGCAATGATCACAGGGCAAGGCTTGCTGATAATTCTTGCAGGTTACTTCGAAAGCACGACAGGTATACCGGGAACAGATATCAATGTTAAAACAACAAACGAGCAGCAAGTCGTTCAATATGTAAATCCCGATTCAATTGATTTGAAAAGTGTTGACGGTGATTTACGGGTACTTGTTGAGCCAAAATTCCTAACAATTAATACAGACCTGATCAATAATGAAGCTGCCGACTCATTAAAGAAGTTATACAAAGAGTGGAATTTAGCACAGGGCTTTTACAAAGCTGAAGAAAAAACAGAAGAAGAAGAAGAGGACTCCGGTTTAAACTGGCTCGAAAAATTCATTAAATCAACATTCGGTGAAGAAGAAAAACAGGTTGAATTAACTGATGATGCCGGGAACATCGGGGTATTATATTTCCATTTATCACAAATGCCAGAAGCCGGTGAAGAAATTGTTGTGACTTTCGGCCAGGAAAGCGGCGATAAAAGTATTGCACTTATTGAAGGCACACGGTTCACTTTTAACAGCACAAATTGGAATAAACCCGCTTTCGCATTAGTCCAATTAGATCCAAAGCTCAAAAAAGTTTCTTCCGCTCATTTCGAAGCGCGCGCGGGTAATATACCGCTTTCATGGATTATTACGTTCGCAATACTTACGGGTTTATTTCTTATGTTTTTCATTTATCACAAGTTTATATTGCCTTATCCTACCAGCGACAAGCCTGCCGTGCAAACAGGGGAGAAGAGCATATTTAAGGAATTCTTTAATACGTTTGCATTATTTTTTAAGAAGAAGCACATTGGTATTATAGTCGGATTCTTATTGCTTTACAGGTTAGGTGAATCGCAGCTTGTAAAATTGGCCTCCCCGTTTTTACTTGATACACGCGAACTTGGCGGAATCGGATTAACAACCGGCGAAGTGGGACTTGTTTACGGAACAGTCGGCATTATTGCATTAACGCTAGGCGGAATTTTAGGCGGATTTTTAGCATCACGACACGGATTAAAGTACTGGTTATGGTGGATGGTTATTGCAATAAACCTGCCTAATACGGTGTATGTTTATCTTTCAGCGGCACAGCCCGAATCATTTTTCATAATAAACTTATGCGTCGCAGTTGAGCAATTCGGGTATGGATTTGGTTTTACCGCTTATATGCTATACATGATTTACGTATCGGATGGAGATCATAAAACCGCGCACTTTGCTATCACAACCGCTTTTATGGCGCTTGGAATGATGATACCAGGTATGGTAAGCGGATGGTTACAGGAGTTGATTGGATATCAACACTTCTTTATTTGGATAGTAATTGCTACTATTCCTGCGTTTATAATAACAAAGTTTATTCCGCTTGATTCTGAATTTGGAAAGAAAAAAGAGAATGATAAATCCAAAGATGATTAAAAAAATTATACTGAATTCGTTTTATACTTTATTACTGTTAGCATTACCTGTTCAGCTAAATACTAACGACTTTTCAGGTAATGCCGATTTTCCTTTCCCACTCTCCGAGATTGATGAAAGATGGGTTGAATCTACGTTAAACAGAATGTCACTCAAAGAGAAGTGCGCGCAGTTGATTGTTTCGTCGGCAAGCAGCCGAGATACAAGTATCGATTCAAAAGCTTACAAACGATTGAAAAAACTTGTTGATGAACTAAAAGTGGGTGGACTGATATTCTTTTCCGGTAACCTGGAAAATCAAATTACACTTACAAATCGACTTCAAAATTTATCTCGGGTACCATTGTTAATATCTGCCGATTATGAACGGGGCCCGGGGATGCGTCTAAGCGATGTCGTTTCGTTCCCTCATAATATGGCGCTTGGCGCAACTAATGATCCTTACCTTACTTATCTGATGGGTCAATATACGGCAATTGTAAGCCGTGCTATTGGTGTGCATATGAATTTCGCTCCTTTGCTCGATG
>JANQLA010000348.1 GCA_028280855.1 Melioribacteraceae bacterium | reverse complement strand
ATTCATTTCCAGCGGGTCGAAGATTCTATGTTTTACGAATTCATCCCAAGTTTTGCCTGTAACTACTTTAATGACTTCGCCGGCGGCAATGAACATTACGTTGGAATAACCGTATCGATAGCGGAAACTGAGCTTCGGCTTCATTTCACTGATACGATTTATAATTTCACTGCGGGTATAGTTGGTTCCGTACCACAGTAAGTCACCATCAAATGTAGCAAAGCCTGACCTGTGACATAATAAATCACGAATTCGCATTTCCCTGGTAGCGTATGGGTCGTATAGTTTGAATGAAGGTAGCTTCTCGATTACACGATCATCCCAGTCGAGCAGTCCGTCTTCAACCAGCATCCCAATTGATGCCGCTGTAAAAGCTTTGGAAAGAGATGCAATTCCGAATAATGAATTAAGAGTAATAGGATCTGAAGATTCAGCGCTCCTCATCCCGTAAGCTTTTGCAAATACAACAGAGTCATTTTGAACAATACCGATGGCAAGGCCGGGAAGCTTGTACTGTTCCATTGATTCGGTTATGTATTCATTTAATAAATCAAAGTTAGGTTTGTTTTGTGCGAAGTATAAAGATGAAATTAAAAAGCAAAAAATAAAAGGTAGTTTTGTTCTCATTATATACACCGGAAAGTTATTAAAAATGTGCACTTTATTTTCGGGGTAAAGTAATACGAAAAGTTGTACCAAGTCCTTGTTTACTTTTAACCGTTATAGTCCCGTTATTCCGCTCGATCAGTTCTTTACATAGTATAAGTCCGAGACCTGTACCTGTTTCGTTAGCAGTGCCAGCAGTAGTATGATGAACATCGATTCGAAATAACTTGTCGATATTTTTCTGCTTTATTCCAATTCCGTTATCCTTAATCGAAACGTTGACAAAATTTTCGGATTCATCGGCTTTAATTAAAATTTTGCCCGATTCACGTGTGAATTTTATTGCGTTCGATATTAAATTGCGAAGCACGGTTCTAACCATGTTTTCATCGGCAAAAACCCGGCATGATCCGATTGCCGATGTTGTTAAACTTATCTTTTTCTTCTGAGCGCTCGGCAAGTAAAATTTATGCAGCGAATCAATAATATAACGGATGTCTAATATTTCAGGAAAGTATGGCATTCTACCCGTTTGTACGCGCGACCAATTCAGCAATCCTTCAAGAAGCTCGAACAGGTTTGACGAAACTTCATTTAGGGAACCGATGAATTGTTTAATCTCATCACCTGACAATGTTTCGAACTCATCTTTTAGTATTTCGCTGTAACTCATAATAGCTGAGACAGGCGTTTTCAAATCATGGGATAATATCGAAAAAAACTTATCTTTTTCATTATTGACTCTTCTTAATTCCGCCTCCGAAATTTTGAGCTGATCGTTTACACCTGCAAGCTGTTCAAGGTACTTTGTAAGTAATTCCTGGTTCTTTTTGGTTTCTGTAATATCGTGCAGTATTCCCCTGTAGGAGGTTATCTTACCGTTAGAATCTTCAACACCGATGGCTGTTTCAAGAAGATTAAGAATCTCCCCATGTTTGTTGATTACTTCTATTTCGTAATTTTTAACAAAGCCGTCTTTTTCCAATATTTCTGCTAATTCTTCCCGATCTTCAGGGTTGCGGTAAAGTTCGGCCGCGCTTTTAATTGCCAGGAGTTCCTCTTTAGAGTCATATCCAAACAATTCAACCCCGGAAGGATTTATATCAAGAATTCTTCCATCGGGTGTGCTCTCGTAAACGGTTTCTTTTAGTTCAGTGAAAAGAGATTTATACTTGTTTTCATCAATTTCCAAAATGTCTTCTACCAATGAGTGATCAGACAAATCTACGCTGGTTGATACGAAAGCTATTGTTTCGTTAAGTTCATTTCTAATGTTTGCTATGTGTGAAAGAACAAGAAAATTGCGCCCATTCTTTCTTTTGTGGTATTGAGTTCCTTTAAAACTGTTTTTCTTGGCTTTGTTCTTTATTTCATCTAGAGATTCGGAATTTTGTTTTTCTGCAAAAATAATATCAATAGTCTTCCATGTAACTTCACCGGTTGAATAACCGTAAGCTTTTGTAAACGCATTATTAACAAGCTTAAAATTAAAATCCGTATCCATAATAAAAAAAGGTTCGTTAAGGCTATTAATCGATAATCCGGCAAGTTCAATATCATTTGGATTTTCACTGAAAAGAATTGAACCGGAATTATTATCTTTATTTTCCAAGTTCATCTTTAACTGATCTGAAGAAGCTAGCATTATATTTTGCTCTTAAACTTTGGAAGTTTAGTTCTGAAAAATAAATAAAAAAATATTATCTGATTCTTTTTTCTTAATGAAATATTCTATTTTCCTAATTAATTAATTTTGTTGTTAATGAATGATTTAATCTCTTCACTAATACTTTTTGCTGTTGGTGCAGTTGCAGGATTTATTAACGTAAACGCCGGCGGGGGCTCCACACTTACATTGCCAGTATTAATATTTCTTGGCTTAGACGCATCTGTAGCAAACGGCACAAACAGGATTGCCATTTTATTTCAAAATATTTCGGCTATTTACTCGTTTCAAAAAGAAAATTACAGGCACTTTAGATCGAGCATTAAGCTTGGATTGTTTACTTTGCCTGGTGCTATTGCAGGAGCTTTTATTTCAGTAAGAATCAGCAACGAACTGTTCGAAACGATTCTAGGTATTATAATGATTGGAATTATCATCACTATGATTGTTCCAACCAAACGAAAGACTTTTGCCGATAACCCCGAAGGTGAACGAAACTTAGCTACATACATTGCACTTTTCGCAATCGGTTTTTACGGTGGATTTATTCAGGTTGGGGTAGGTTTTATCCTAATGGCAGCATTACACCACTTGGTTAAGCTTAATCTTGTATATGTAAATATGCACAAAGTATTTATCGTTTTTCTCTACTCAATTCCTGCAATTGTTATTTTTGCTTTAACTAACAACATCAATTGGCTTATGGGACTTGGACTGGCATGCGGGACTTCTTTCGGCGGATGGTGGGGTGCCAAGCTTTCGGTTAAGAAGGGTGAAAAATTAATTAAGGTTGTTTTGTCGGGTGCTGTTTTTATTATGGCTTTGAAGCTGCTCGGCATGTTTTAGCAAATTCATTTTTACCTATACCTGTTTGCAGCTTTGCTCAATCGATCCATAATCGCGATGCCTAACCCGGTCTCTGGTACCTTTTCAACAAGTATTAAATCGATATCCTCGTTTTCCAGTGTATGCAGGTGTTTAAATAAATTAGCCGCCGCTTCGTGCAGTTCGCCGGTTTCTGATAGTATCTTGTTTACGTGAAATTCGCTGTAGCTTCGTGAATTGTCGAAAGCAAGAACGGCGGTTCTTAACTTGTTAACAGCGCTTAAGTCGGCTTCATTGATAAAATGAATTTTAACTTTAGGCGCGTAATGATGCAGCAACATACCCGGTGCTTTCGGCTTGGCGGTATTTTGCGACTTATGCTCAACCGGGCCAACTACTTTTTCTATCTCATCAATAGCTAAACCGCCCGGACGAAGTAGTATGGACTTCTCGTCCCTGAATTCAACAATTGTCGACTCAACCCCAACACTGCTGTTTCCACCGTCTATTATTATTTCGATTTTACCGCCCAGTTGTTTTTCAACGTGCTCTGCCTTTGTGGGGCTTAGAAAGCCAAAAGCATTAGCGCTTGGTGCCGCAATTGGTTTCCCCGATTGATCAATCAGTTTACGTGCAATTTCATTTGCCGGCATACGTACTGCCACGGTTTCGTGTCCGGCTGTTACAATATCGGGAATAACATCCCGCTTGGGAAGTACAACCGTTAACGGACCCGGCCAAAATTTATTTACCAATAATTTAACACGATCATCGGTTACAACGGCAACTTTTTCAAATTGCTCAAAATTTGTTATGTGTACAATTAATGGGTTGAACGAAGGCCGTTCCTTAACCTCAAAAATTTTTGATACCGCGATGGGATTAGTTGCATCGCCGCCCAACCCGTAGACGGTTTCCGTTGGAAAGGCAACAATATCACCTTTAATCAAAGCTCCTGCAGCTTTGATAATATTTTCTTCGTTGGGCTTTAAGATCATATCGATTTATATTTTGTGCACAAATATAAGTATAATTACGTTCAACGAATTTTCTCTGAACGTACAACCGCATCAATAAATGGTTACTGAAAAAACCAATAGAAATATTTTTGAAGAGAAGCTCCAGCTTGAAATTCTTATAAGCGAGAGAAAGCGAGTGAAGATACTGGGGAGTATTGCGCTTATCCCGTTTGTTTTTATACTTGTAACTTATTTGTTTTTTAGCGAAGCTTACCCTCAGTACTACAGCGATTTTAAACCTATTCTTATTGCGGATTTAATACTTCTTATTTTTGCAATACGTGAATTTTCTATAGCCAGAGTGCTAACGAAACGGATTGCGGAGAACAAACCCTTAAGTCCCTGGATGCAATACTTAAATACATTTATCGAAGTGTCGTTGCCAAGCGCGCTCATTTTTGAGATTGGCTTTTTCTGGGAATCTATTGCTGTTCTTTCTACACCGCTATTATTTCTGTATATAATTATAATTGTATTAACAACATTAAGTCTCGATCAAAAATTGTCAATATTTGCCGGTACCGTTGCTGCTATTGAGTTCGGAATACTTCTCATATTATTTCTTAGCAAGTTCAACTATCCCGAAGAGATTGGTTTGCTAAACAGGATTGAGTTTCATGTGGGTAAGGTTATATTGATATTTTTAGCAGGCGTAATTTCAGGATTTGTAGCACAGCAATTGCGCGAGAGAATTTATAATACATTTGAATTATTCGAAGAGCGAAACCGGGTTGTTGATTTGTTCAGCCAACAGGTGTCGCAACAAATCGTAAATGTATTGATCTCGCAACGAGACGAGCTTCGAAGCAAACGAAAATTTGTTTGTATTATGTTTTTAGATATTCGCGGCTTTACTCCCTTTGCAGAATCAAAAGAACCCGAAGAAATTATTGAATATCAGAATAAAGTTTTCGGATTTATGATCGATATAATATTAAAGTACGGCGGGGTTATAAACCAGTTCCTGGGGGACGGGTATATGGCTACATTCGGAGCGCCGATTTCCAAAGGTAACGATACGGATTATGCCGTTAAAGCAGCGCTCGATATAGTAAACGAAGTAAATAGAAGAAGCGAATCGGGCGAAATTCCCAAAACCCATATTGGCATTGGGCTTCATGCAGGTTACGTTGTAGCAGGCAACGTAGGCACGGATGCGCGTAAACAATACTCAATTTCGGGCAACACTGTAATAATGGCATCGCGAATAGAGCAGCTTAACAAGAGATTTAATTCGCAGTTATTAGTTTCGGAAGAAGTTATTAATGAAATTGAACGAGAAGGTTTATTCACCGAAATGCTTGGTGAGGTTAATATAAAAGGCAGGGAAAAACCCGTAAACATTTATAAATTGGCATAAAAAATAAAGAGATATTGGCATGGATGAACTGAAAAAGTTTTGCAAACATCTATCGGATGAGAGCGGAAAAGTAATAAAGCAGTATTTTCGATCGGACGTAAATATCGAAACCAAGGGAGATGATTCGCCCGTTACAATCGCCGATAAGAAAGCCGAGGAAACAATGCGTGAATTAATAATGAAACATTATCCCGGGCACGGAATACTTGGTGAAGAGTTCGGTAATTATAATGAAGAAGCAGAATACCGCTGGATACTTGATCCCATCGACGGTACGAAATCTTTTATTACCGGGACAGTAACATTTGGCACTTTGATAGCTTTGACGAAAAACGGTAAGCCCGTACTTGGTGTAATTAACCAGCCGATACTCGGCGAATATCTGATCGGCGATAATGAAACCGCGCTTCTCAATCATGTACAAGTGAAAGTAAGGGAATGCAATTCAGTTGTTGATGCTACTCTTCTTACCACTGATCATTTAAATATTGAGGCATACCAAAATATTGAGCCATTCGAAGCGCTTATACGAAAAGTAAAACTGTATAGGCAATGGGGCGATTGCTACGGTTACTACCTGGTGGCAACCGGTTTTGCAGACGTTATGGTTGATCCTGTTATGTCGATTTGGGATAGTATGGCGTTGATACCAGTAATAAAGGGCGCCGGCGGTGTAATAACCGATTACCGGGGGCAGGATGCTCTTAATGGCAGCAGTATTATTGCTGCGGCAAAAGGTATACACAGGCAAATTGTGAACGAGTTGAATTAGGTGTCTTCCGGAATATATTTAATAAAACCTTCTTCCATTAATTTCTTGTAAGATCGATATACTACAATTCTTACTTCATATGTTTTATTGAATCCTTCCGATTCAACTTTTACGCCCCGTACTTCTTTGGTGACCTTAATTTTTGCGATTAGCTTGTCGCTGTCAATTAATTCGGTACTTAAGCTGTTTTTACTTTCGGGAATATGTTCCAGGGCATAGTAAATACCTTTCTTTGCGTTGATATAAGCTTTTTGAACGTCGTCTTCAAATTTTTGATTTTGAGATGAATTAATTGCTGATGCAAAAAAGAAAAGTAAGAATAACTTCATGACCACTCTTATTTAATTAATTATTAATAATAAATATATTTTGTTTCAAATTCTAAAATAACAATTAGACTCGTGCCTTGAAATAAAAAAATACATATCAGTTCCTTGAATAACTTCAAAGATAAACAGACGGTCGATCCTTAATATTCTTACTGTTGACAACAAAACTA
Organism: Melioribacteraceae bacterium; assembly: GCA_028280855.1. Classification (GTDB taxonomy): domain Bacteria; phylum Bacteroidota; class Ignavibacteria; order Ignavibacteriales; family Melioribacteraceae; genus PGYT01. The sequence goes on along the minus strand of JANQLA010000348.1, from coordinate 1 downwards.
T
>JANQLA010000346.1 GCA_028280855.1 Melioribacteraceae bacterium | reverse complement strand
TTTTCAATATGTTTATAGCCGTCGGTTCCCGTAAGGATCTCGTCATATTGTTTTTCGATGCCGTAAATACCGTCACATTTATCATCAACATAGCCGAGCACATGTGACCCAAGACTGCCATATGGATAGATACGCGTAAAATCTTCCTGGATAAAAAAACCGTCAACAAAAAAGCTTTCAAGATTATGAAGGTCCTCTTTCGATACTTTCTTTTCTAAAAGTATATTATTCCGGCCGCTATTTATCTTGTCTGAATAATATTCCGGATTTTTATCAAAAACAGTTGAAAGGAAATTGGAGACTGAATCAATTTCTCTTCGGTTAAGCATTCGTTTATCAACAAATACGGATACATCGCTTTTGGTGTAAGAAAGTACTGCGCCGTGCCTGTCTTTTATTGTACCTCGTTCCGCCCTAAGCTTATGAGTTTTATTCTGCTGCCTGTTCGCGATGCTGGTATAATATTCATGATTATTTATCTGGATAGAAAATAGTTTTAGACCCAAAAGGACAAAGCAAACTAAAACGATAAACAATATTAACAAGACCCTGGAGTTATTCATACTTATCCGAAATTATCCTTTTAACTCTTGATACCTGTGATTCATCTAAATATAATTTATTGTAGTCCGTTAAAGACTTTACCAGCGACAACGAATCTTGCGCGATTTTTACAATTCTATCTTCCGAAGAGAGTCGTTCCAGTTCAACCAACAATATTTCTTTCTTATCTGCCTTTTGTAGTAATTGGTTTTCTAGCTGATCTTTTACTTTTGATAATGCCTTTATTTCATTCAATGAAAAGAGATACGCAAACAAGGCGCTAATAAAAATCATTAGCGTCAGGAATAGTTCGCCGATAAACGTGTTTTTCTTTTTACTCATATTCTTTCAGCAACTCTAAGTTTTGCACTCCTGGCCCTGGAGTTATTCGCTATCTCTTCGGCATTAGCTATAATTGGTTTTTTTGTTAAAATTTTTAATGTGCTCATTTTATCGCAAATACAAACCGGTACTTCCGGCGGACAAACACAAGATTTCGCTTCCGACTTAAAGAACTCTTTTACAATACGATCTTCCAGGGAATGAAAACTGATAATCGCAAGTCTTCCTCCGGGATTCAGTAAGTCAATACTTTTATCAAGAAAGTCTTTTAGTTCATCAAGCTCGTTGTTAACTAAAATTCTAAAAGCCTGGTAAATCCGAGAAAGTGATTTTTTCAGGAATCGCTCCCCTACTACTTTTGAAACAATATCGTTGACCTGTGTTGTCATCGTTAACATTTTCAGCTTTCGTTCAGTTACTATTGCTTTTGCAATTTTTCGCGATGCCTTCTCTTCACCGTAATTGTATATCACATCTGCAATTTCTTCTTCGCCCATTTCGTTAAGAAATTTATAAGCGGGTTCTCCTTTAGTTTTATCCATGCGCAAATCAAACTTCACATTCTCCCTGTAAGTAAATCCGGATTCCGGAGTATCCAGTTGATACGAAGAAACACCCAGATCCAAAAACAATCCATCGAACTTTGACACTGATTCAAGCCTTGCTATAGTTTCAATGTTTGTAAAACTTGTGTTGTAAATCGATACTCTCGTATCTTTTGAGAACTTTTCAGAACTATGTTTGAATGCGTTAACGTCTTTATCTGTACCAATCAATTTTGCGCCGGGTGCTAGTTGTTCCAAAATTGACTTGGTATGTCCGCCGAATCCTACAGTGCCTTCAAAATAATACCCATCTTCCGATGTAATCAGGTTCTCAACGCTTTCCTTTAATAGTACCGGAATATGATTCATCGTTTTAGATATTCATTACTTCTTTGGCTATATCTTCATATGGCTCTTCATTTTGTTTTAGGTAAGCTTCGTAGGTTTGCGGATTCCAAACCTCAATAAATTGATTCACACCGATAATTTTAACCTCTTTTTCGATACCAGCGTATTCAATGAGATTCTTCGGAACCATTAAACGAGATTGCGAATCGAATTTGTCCTCCGCGGCTTCGTGCAAAAACATTCGCAAAAACTTCGATTCTTTCGGATCAAAAGCATTGAGCTTGTCTAATTTACTAGCTACAAGCTCCTTCCACCTGTCCATTGGGTAAATTAGAATGCATTTTGTGGTGCCCCTGGTCAACACAAAAGTGTCGTTCGCCTCGGGATTGACGAATTTCCTCATTCTCGCCGGTATGCTGATTCTATTCTTTGAATCAATTGAATATTTGAAACTTCCTAGGAACATTTGACATATCTAGGGATTATTCAACATAATTTGCCACTCATTCCCAAAATAAAGGATTATACCTCTTTATGCAAGAAAATTCTTGAACAAATTATATTTTATTCAAGCCTGTTTGTTCTTGGTCATACTGAGTATGGTGATACAACTTTGGGACGACATTTTATTGAAAAGTTTTGTTTATTTGTCTGTCGGTTTTCATCAGGTAATCCTTAGATGGAAATTTGATTGGAATAACCGACCGGCAAGATGAGATAGTCTTGCAGATTGAAACCCCGGCGTTGGTCGGGGTTTTTAAATTTATCTTTTATTGGCATATTGATAATAGAACATACTTAGGATTCAAGAAACTTTTATTTTCTTTACATCCATTACCTTTCTAAAATCTTGTAATCTAATCAAATTCATAATCTCTGATTAGTCTACCGTATTTATGTAAAGCTTCTATGCGGTAATAACCCAAAGATTTAGGACGTTCATTTATTACACTCCAAATACCTCGTTTTAATTCCATAGCTTTGTTTTGTGCATTTACTAATTCTTTCATATAAAATGGACTAAGTGGTACTTTCAATTTTGCGTAACCTTTTTCAAGTAAAACTTTATTGACATGTATATTTCCAGAGAATATATATGCACTTCTTCCTTCATCCAAAATAGTTTGATTAAGTTCATCTATAACATCAACCAATATTTTATTGGAACAGTACTGCTGAATAAGAGAATCTGCTTCTTTTGAGAATTTGGAAAGAGTGGGATGATCTTTATTAGGAAAAACTAAACTTGCAAAAATTACTTTCTTACCTGTTTCTAATAACAGAATTTTGTTTGTTAACCTGAGTTCGAGATAAAAAAAAGAAGAAATTGAATTTAAATTGTTCATAATATGTTAATCTCGTAGAGTTTAACAAAAAACTGGACATGAATGAT
>JANQLA010000344.1 GCA_028280855.1 Melioribacteraceae bacterium | reverse complement strand
ATCATTCATGTCCAGTTTTTTGTTAAACTCTACGAGATTAACATATTATGAACAATTTAAATTCAATTTCTTCTTTTTTTTATCTCGAACTCAGGTTTTTTAATTTTTTATTATGGAGCTCTTTCAAATATTGGCAAATTTACTAAATCAACTCAATTGTAAAATTAGTTCAAATAAATATGAGGTATTTACTATGAAGCAAGGTATGATCGAACAACTAAAAATACAACAAATGTTTTTCTTAAACACAATTAGCTGCTTTAGCGAGGAAGATTCATCATTCAAACCTGAAGACGAGCTCTACACGGTAGCTCAACATATCGGTCATACGGCTGAAACTATTCCATGGTTTTTCGAAGGAGCTTTTGGAAGCGGATTCGACATGAATTTTGACGACTATTCCGAACGAATGAAGAAGTATACTTCTTTCGATGCCTGCGTTGAGGAGTTCAATAGGTGCACTGCCGAGGCCATCAGTAAAGTTGAAAGCCTTACTAATGACGAAGTGATGGCTCCAATAGAAGGCGAAATAATGAAAGGTGCTCCGAAAATGGGAATTGTTCATGCACTGGCCGATCACACGGCGCACCACCGCGGCGCGTTAGCAGTATATGCGCGTTTGCTCGGCAAAACTCCCAAGATGCCATACGCGGAAATGTAACAGTAATAGCTTGTTGAGAAGAACTAAAAACTGAAATTTGATTCAACGCACTTAGCCGAGTTAACTTGACTACGCTAAGTGTGTTGAATGATTACATATATGTATAGCCGATTACCATGATGATGGCTGGCGATTTAAGATTTTTCTATAATTAAATTCGCCACAGCAATTTAACTAACATGGGTTCATCATTCATCATGGAGATTATTATTTCCTCCCTTTTATTCTTGGCAAATCCTAGGAAGAAGGGCTATTCAATACAGGTTTAGAATTATTCCTCAACCTGAAATACAGAATCCAACACTGTTCCATCAACCCATTTGATCGCTGCGACAACTTTGTTTTTGTTCACTTTTGGCTTTGCAGGGACGCCTCCGCACAACTCAATCACTTCGTCGTAGATTTGTTTAATTGGCTTAATAGGCAGGCTTGAGCCTTTAACGGCTTTCAACAAATCTTTTCTACGAGGATTGATCGCAATTCCTCTCTCGGTTATAACCACATCAATCAAATCGCCCGGGCCAACAAGCGTTGTTACTTCATCAACAATTACAGGTATTCTATCGCGGAAGGACGGAATAGCAAGTATGGTGCATTTTCCGAATAAGCAATTCTGCCAGCCGCCAATACCATGTAGTAAGTATCCATCTGAATGAGTGACAACATTAGCGTTAAAGTTAATATCAACTTCTGTTGCGCCTAACACGGTTGCATCCAGAATTGATGCAAAGTTTCCCTTGCCGTGATAGTTGTAGCTGGTGAACGGACTGGTATTAACGTGATTTGCGTTTTCGCGCATAGAGCGTACACCTTCCAGGTCAAATGTTTGACCATCAAGAATGTAATCGGTTAATCCTTCTTCAAGCATTTCAACCAGATACTTTGTTGAGCCGCCTCGTATAAATCGAGCTTTGATTCCTTTTTTAATCATGCGTTCTTTAAGGTAAAGTGCAAACGCTAAATTTGTGCCGCCTGCGCCTGCCTGGAATGAGAAACCGTCTTTCATTATTCCTGAGTCTTCAAGAAATTGAGCTACGTATTCAGCTATCAATAATCTATCCGGGCTCTTTGTAACCTGGGTTGTGCCGGATACTATTTTTGATGGATCACCAAGCGAATCAATCTCTACCACGTAATCAACATTGTTTCCTTGTATTTGCCATGGAATACACGGGAATGCAACAAGATTATCAGTAACTGCAATAACTTTGTCGGCATATTCGGAATCACCTAAAGCAAATCCCAATAAACCGCAAGCAGACGGGCCACGATCACCCGTAGCGTTACCAAAAGGGTCTGCTGTTGGAGCAGCAATAACAGCTATATCCACATGAACATCGCCATCTTGAAGAGCCTGGTAACGACCGCCGTGAGATCGGAGAACTCCCATACCTTTCATTTTTCCTTGAGACGTGTATCGTCCGAGAGGACCATTCATGCTTCCTTCAATGTGATGGATAGTACCGTCGTCCAAATACTTTATTAAATGCTGGTGGCAGGGGAACGAAGCGCTTGGATACCAACGAATGTTTTTTACACCCATTGATTTAATAGTATCGAAAAGATAATTTGTAAGCGTATCTCCGTTACGCAAATGGTGATGAGTCGAAATAGTCATCCCGTCTTTTAACCCAGCTTTTTTCAAAGCCTCTCTCAATGACTTGACTATTTTATTTCCATTTTCGGGGTAGTCGGCACATGTTCTTATAGACGGCTTAGCCTTAACACCCTTAGGTTTATATTTGCCGATACCTTTGAAAGGAACTTGTTTTACACCGTTAATTTTTTCCGGAACTAATCTTCCTGCTGCGTTTTTAACTAGTTTCATATCAAACCCTCTTAATGGCACACAGATAACACAGATTTGGCTGATCTTCGCAGATAAAACATTAAAAAATATTAAATATTAATCTTGTTACTAAGCTTATATCAGTTTGCTAAAATTTATTTCTGCGTAAATCAGTATCATCAGCGGGCTATTCCTGTCTCCAATTTTGATTAATTTGTTTATTCAACAAGGCTAAATCTATTACGTGATGAGCTCGTTTCACAACTGGTGCATCAATCATTTTACTGCCAAGGGATACTACGCCAAGCCCTTTAGCTTCAGCCTCCTCGAAAGCCAATACTATTTTTTGTGATTTTTCAATTTCAGCTTCAGTTGGCGCCAAAGCTTCATGTACGACTTTTACCTGTCGAGGATGTATACATCCTTTCCCTTCGAATCCGAGTCCTTTAGCTTCCAACACGCTTTTTCTCAAAGCTTCCATATCGTTTACATCTGAGAAAACGGTATCAATTGCCTGTATACCGGCAGCTTTAGCAGCGTTAATTACTTTAGAACGCGCGACATAACTTTCTTTTCCTTCATTCGTTCGGGCTGTTCCGATATCTGCTGTGTAGTCTTCGAGTCCAACCGCCAATGCACAATTGAATTTCGAGGCCGATGCAATTTCATAAGCATGTTCAACGCCAAGAGCGCTTTCGATTATCGGCATGAAGTACACTTCATTCTTTACTCCGAATTCTTCTTTAATGAATTCAACTTCACGCTCAACGTTTTTTACCTGCTCGCCGTTTTCGCATTTTGGAATCAGAATTACATGCACATTGTGCGGCACAACAAATTTCAAATCCTCTAATCCTTTTGGAAGCTGGTTTATCCTGACCATTCTTTCAGCGCCGTAAAAGTTAATCGCACGCAAGGCATTTCTTACCAGCAACTGCGCAGCGTCTTTTTCAGTAAGAGCAACACTATCTTCAAGGTCGAGTATTATTCCGTCTGGCTGATGTAATCCTGCATTTGGATAGAACTTAGGTTCGTTGCCGGGAAGATAGAGTCGCGATCTACGCAACCTGTCGTATCGGCTTTTGTATTTATTTCTCTTATGCATTTCGGGCAGGTATTCTTTTTTCTCGCCAAGCCCCAGTCGTTTTACTGCGAGTTCGAATCTGGCCATGAATGTAAACGGCAAAGCTCCAAAGTCCTCACAAGTAATGTTAGCATGTTTAAGTCCGAAGAAATCGCACATCTTATCAATCAATGTCATTATGTTGTCGCCATACATTGAGTGAACTTTACTTTGCAAATTGATTTTTAATCCGCCGGATTTTTTCAGTTCTATTTCGAAATAACAATCGCTTCGAACTTTATCACCTCGTTTGCCGGCGGACACTTTTTTTATTGCCATGATTAACTCAGATTAATTTTTATACAGCTAGTTTTCCCATGAATTCATTTATAGTCATATCTTCACAATCGAAGATCATATCTTTCACTTCTTTTTGACAGTCTGCACTTAGTAACTCAACAGATAATGCGTTGAATTTATTTTCCAGATCATCCATTGTCATTGGCTCGCGCGGATCACCTTTCGGGTATTCAATGTATTCCGAAAACTCACGTCCGTCTTTTGTTTTGATAACAACGTTAGAAGGCTGTTTAGCAGGGAACATTTTCTCAAATTCGATTGACGGTATACCCTTTATTTTATCTATAACTTCAAATATTCTTGGGTCTTGCAGCTTTTCGTCGGAGAATGATTCGGTTGTTATCTTCTTATCAACAATAGCAGCAGCTAAACAATAGGGTAAAGAGTGATCAGCAGTTTCGCGGGATTCAGGCCGATATTTTGCAGGATCGAAAAGAATGTCATGAGCTTGCGCTAATGTTGTAACCTGTACATCTTCAATGTCGGTATAGTCCAAGTTATTATTTATCATCACTTTCAATGTGCATGTTAAATGTGTATGCGAAAGCGCCTCCGTTGGAAAAGCCTTCATTCCGCATTCGAGAATTTTGTAGCTTTCGCCGAGTCCGCCGATTAATGCATCAACATCCCAGCTCCATAACGATACTCCATCACGTCCTTCCATATCGACAGGTTTCAGTTCTTCCTGTTTAGCGTTCCACCCAATGAAAGCATCCATGAAACCTTCTTTTCCTTCGAACACTTTTTCTGTTCCACTGAATCCTTTTTGAGCCATCAATGCAGCAAATACGCCTGACTGAGTTGCCATGGGATCTACAGTATTTTTCATCATAGTAAGTTTTCCGGCAGTTGGGCAACCGATTGTATGATTGTGGCAACCGCTAATACCAATTGCGTTAACCATTTGATCTTCAGTTAATCCTAAAAGTTTTCCGGCAACAATCGGAGAAACAAATTGAGTTAAAGTAGCGTGATGCCACTTACGTTCGCGGATACCCGGTTTTGCGAACAAGCATAACCGTTGCTCAAATTCATACGCTAAAACGATTGCAACAATAACATCTTTCATATTTGCGTTAACTAATTCACCGCCGGAAAAAGCAGCAGGCATGATATCGGAAGGGTGTGAAGGATCATCTTTCCAGTATATATCGTTAAAGTCAAGCGCACGGATCATTTGAGCATTTACTAAAGCAGCGTTAACCGCAGGCATCTTGTTTCCGAAACCGATAATTGTTGCTTCTTCTTTGCCGCCTATTTCTTTGTAAATGTCATGAATTATGTTTACGTCTTTTGTATGATAACCACCGTAAGCGCAACCAATCGAATCATAAAGATAACGTTTAACTTCCGTTACTACGTTTTCCGGTAAGTCTTCAAATTTTAATTTGAGTGCAAATTCCGCCATAGTTCTTGATATTGATTTTTCCATTTTCACTTCCTTTTTGATTCTAATATTCTTTATAAAACCATGAAATGGTTGAAGAGTACCACTTCTTTTAATTAACCTGGAATCTTAAGTTTCGGGTTAATTAAACTGAATGATACCGAACCATTACTAATTTCCTAACTTTGATTTTACCCAATTCTCCAAACCGCCGACAACTACCAACTCTTGAGCAGCAGTACCAATCGGGTTAATCGTAAACTCTTTTTCAGGTGTAACAATTTTAGAATTTTTGAAATCTATTTTTACTTTAATTCCGGTAGCTACGCTTAGCTTTTCTGTTCCGAATTTTTCTTTTGAGTATTCAACTAACCCTGGTACTTCTAATACGAGAAAACCGTTGTTCAAAGCATTGCGTGAATAAGTCTGACTTGCCGATCCTGCTATAACTAATTGAATTCCTCTATGTTTAAGTGCAGTAGCGGCTTGTTCGCGTGAACTACCGGTTCCAAAGTTATATCCGCCGACAAGTATATCACCTTCGTTAACCATATTAGCAAATTCCGGATCGTAGTTTTCCATAACTACTTTTGCCTGGTCTTCAGGTTTAAAATCATCTACATAAGTGTATTTACCGGGATAAATTCCGTCCGTGTTCAGGTTATCCTGGTGGCACCAAATTAAATTGCCTTCAATTGATTCGGGAAATCCTTTAATGACAGCAACTTCACCAGCTTCTTTGTCCGGCTTCGGATTTGTTTTTATTTCAGCCTTAATTTGCTGCGTATTTACCTCCCAATCGAAATCAATTTTACCCGATATCGCCGAATAAGCAACAACAGCTGGAGAGGCAAGATATGCCTCGGCTTCTTTTGATCCCATACGCCCTTTGAAATTCCTGTTGGTTGCAGAGATGCCAACTTCGCCGGCTTCAAGCAGTCCAGCACCCAAACCGATACATGGTCCACAGCCCGGAGGTAGAGGAGTAGCGCCTGCTTCAATTAGCGCTTGCCAGTCTCCGTGTTTTTCGCTTTCAGCCTGCACTTCATCCGAAGCAGCAGCAATATAAAACTCAACTCCGTCAGCGATCTTTTTACCACGAACAACTTCTGCAGCCTCAGCTATATCGTCAACTCTACTATTAACACACGAAACAAGATAGGCTTTATTAATTTTTAGATCACGTTTCTTCATATCTGTAATTGACGTCATAGTTTTAACATGATTCGGACCAGAGATATGAGGCTCTATAGTTGATAAATCAATTGTCAATTCTTTTGCGTAGTGAGCATCCGAATCAGGCTGGAAAGAAGCAAGATTTTTTTCCAGTTCGGCGATACGACCGGCATTTAATCTTGGGTGCTCTCCGTCCCCGTCAACATCTGACGGCACTCCAGCTAATCCGCGATCTGCAATAAACTTCACTCTGCCTTTTAACCAGTTTATCGCAACCTCATCTATCGGGAATACACCACCTAAAGCACCCCATTCCGTCGTCATATTGGCGATGGTTAAACGTTGGTCGATGTTGAGTTCGGCAATTCCATCGCCAACGAATTCAATCATGTGATTGAGTACCTCGTCGCTATTGAAGTGTCCGCACAAAGCAATAATTACATCTTTACCAACTACGCCTTCCTGCAACTTACCTTTTAGTTCGACTTTAGCAACTGGTGGAATTTGCCACCACGTTCTACCGGTTGCCCAAATAGCTGCTGCGTCGGTTCGAACTATTGGAGTTCCTAAAACGCCGAGTCCCCCATACATATTGGAATGGCTATCTGAAGCAACAACCATTGTGCCGGGCCATGCATAACCTTCTTCGCACATAATTTGGTGACCGATTCCGCGACCGGCAGGGTAGAAATCGTTCCCCATCTCTTTTGAGAAAGCTTCAATCTTTGCGTACTTAGCCTGGTTGGCTTCACTTTTATCCTGGATATTGTGATCTAGTGTATGAACTACTTGTCTAGGGTTATCAAACTTTGTTGCGCCAATACCTTTGAATTTTGGAATTACAGCACCGGTATTATCATGTGTCATAACATAAGCAGGTCGGATAGATACGATATCGCCGCTATTAACTAGCTGGTTTTCATCAAGACCAACTGCAAACTTTTGGACAATTTTTTCAATTAAATTTTGTGACATCATTCCTCCTGTGTGATTCATACCTTAAAACAAAGAGCAATTGCCACTAAGGCTCTAAGGCTCTAAGGCTCAAAGAATATTAAATAAACAAACAAAATATATTTTTAATAGTTGCGCATTTCTTCGTGCCTTTGCGACTTTGTGGCATGAAGAATAGCTTGCTATTATTATACTTTTAGTGTCTTTGCATTTTGAAACGGTTCAAAGCTAACAAAGTCGGCATGGTGAACAATAATTGATTCAACCGTGCGTTTGCCTAAATCGCCTTCTTTAGAATGATATGCAATAATATGATGAATATCATAAGGTAAGCCGAAACGATCCGCTATTGCCACGCCGCTAAAAGGATGGCGTAATAATTTACCATCTCTGGATGTTCCAAGTTTGCCGTCAGTTATTTCATACTCAAGCAACTTGCCAACGTCGATTAGTATCGCACCGGAGATTAAGTAATCCCAATTAATCTTTGTACCAAAATTCTTTTCCATGGTTTTAGCAATATCAACACTTAACTGAACACATGTGCGCTTATGGTTCATGAACGTGATATCACAATCATCAATCAATAATGAGAACGGAATTTTTTCCAAATCCTCGGCGCTAAGTACACTATTCTCAATTGCGTATTCCCAGCACTTGTAAGTCTTTTCCTTTATATCTTCATCTTTTATCCATTCAATTTCGGGCCAGATTCTTTTTATTTCTTCACGCATCATTTACTCCAAAAATGTTATAAGTACGAAGCGAGAAAATGAATTCCCGCCTCAATAATTATTTAAGCAAGTTTCGAAATTATTGCATCTGTCATTTGCTGAGTAGTAGCGGCGCCTTGTTCAATTGCTTTTGGACCGCCTCGTAATTTCATCATATCATATGTTCTTACTTTACCTTCTTCAATAACCGCGGCAATAGCGTCTCTTATTTTCTTTGCTTTATCTTCTTCGCCAATGTGATCAAGCATCATGCAGGCGCTTAAGATCATTGCAATCGGGTTTACGATCGAAGGCTTTAGCTCTTCATACTTTGGAGCTGATCCGTGAGTTGGTTCGAATACAGCTACTTCATCGCCAACATTTGCACTGCAGGCAAATCCTAATCCGCCTACTAAACCGGCAAAGCCGTCTGATGTGATATCGCCGAACATATTTTCAGAAACGATAACTCCGTAAGTCTCCGGGTTCTTTGTCAGCCACATCATCTGTGCATCGATGTTTGTATCCCACAATTGAATATCCGGGTATTCTTTCGCAACTTCTTTTCCAACAGTTAAGAACATTCCTGAAGTTTCCCTGAGAACATTAGGTTTTTCACAAACCGTTACATTGCTGTAACCGTGTTTTTTAGCATACTCGAACGCTGCGCGAATAATTCTTTCGGTAGCCTGTCGAGAAACAATACGTGTTGAAATTGCCATGTCTTCGGATTTAACATGAGCGAATTTTTTCATTTTAGGATGAGTTTCCAGCGCATCGCGAACAACTTTAGGCGGGTTGGTCCATTCGATTCCGCCGTACATACCTTCGGTGTTTTGCCTGAAAACAACTGCATCTACAGGCGGTTCAATAAAGCCGCCTTTACCGTCCTGAATGATAAAGTTAAGCGGATTTCCTTTGAATGCTTTGCAAGGGCGTGTACAAATATCAAGATTAAAATGTTGTCTCAAACCAACGATAGGTGAAAAGTAAACATAACCTTTGTCTTGCAATTCAGGAGCTAATTCTTTTGCAGCTTCAGCTTTTGGCTTACTGGTTATTGCACCAAAAAGGCCGATTTTGTGCTCTTCAAGTAAGTCGATTGTTCTTTGAGGGAGTGCGTTACCTTCTTTTTGCCAAAATTCCCAACCAATGTCTCCGTGTACATAATTCGCTTCAAATCCTGCAGCTTCCATAACCCTAATTGCTTCGGGTAAAACAGTTTTTCCAATTCCGTCTCCGGGCATTGATACTATTGTTCTCATAGGTTAGATCCTTTTTGTTTATTAACTGAGTAATATTATGAACTCTGCCTAATGTTACAGTAAGTGTAACATTTATATATATAAAAAAACGCTAACAAAGCGTAGTAAGAATTCGAGTACTGAGGAGCGTCAGGTTGTGAATGAACGTGATTTTTATTTTTAAAATCTTTTCAAAAAATAGATAGTAAAGTTGTAATTAGCAAGAAAAACCTGTATTGAACTTACAAACTATAGTCTATTTGAATGCTTAATCGATCGTCTGTATTACTTTTGATAAGATTCAGACCCGAACTTAAAGTCTCTTCGTTTGGTTTATGAAGCTCCGAATACTTGATAGAAAGTCTAAGATAATCGAAAACGTTATAATAGATTAACACGTACCACTTAATTCCTTCGCCGAAAAGAGCGGGGTTCGAAAGAACGCCTGTTAAATCATTTTCAAATTCATAGAGACGTGAATTGAAACTATCGGATTGAAACAGAACTAATCTTGAGTAAAGCCGCAGATTCTTAAGCAGGTTCAACCTAATATCCTGGTAAAATAAAAAACCCTCTTCGGTTTGGTTAATATCATCGACCGAATAATTAGAGTATTCAAGCCTGCTTTTTAATCTTAGATTCTTATTTACATTGTATATAAAATCTGTTCGAATTCTTTGCAATCTTTTGTCGACAAGTTGCTGAACATTATTAATTGTTTCATCGATTTCTTTAAGCTCGTTTTTATACCTTGCGCTGAAGAAAAAACCTTTGGAAATACGGGCTGAGTAATTAATCATTATCTCGTTACCGTTAATCGGGAGTGCGAGATCAGTAGTTGCAAAAGGAAATTTGAATTGATCGTAATATACATTGAAATTGCCGACAGGTGTTTGCCACCTAAACCCAGTATAAATCCCGAATTCATTTTGCGTTCGCGAACTTTCTCCAAAACCCTTACCATAAAGATTTGTAAAGTTCCTTGGGTAACTTCGAAGCAGCACGATTGCTGAAAATGATTTTGTAAGCTCAAAGGACAAGCTGTTAACAGATGCGACCGAAGTGCTGTTGTAAGCAACTTCACCTGAAAATCTTAATCGCTGGAAAATAAAATCGTATGATGCCGAGGTAAAACTAAACGAATCGCCCGCAGGTTTTGATTTGTCTGCTGGAACCAATGACCTGTCAAATTTTGTTCGCAAGTGAAGCAGTGAAAAATTAACCAATTCTAATGGGTTTGTGTCGATTCTTAAAGCGAAACTCATATTTTGCAGTACGTCCTTCTTAAGTATTTCAGATTCGGTTCTATGCAAACCGGATAGTGAAAGAGCGGAAATTTCATCATTGGATTCCAGCAAAGTTGCATCAGCTTTATTGACGGATACGAACCCGCTTATACCTACACCGGAAATTATAGTGCTTAAAGCAACGCCCCGGAAAAACAAGTTCTCATCGGTGCTGGTGTATTGAGAAAAATTACGGGCCTTACGAACGACTGTTGCGACAGCATCCGATCCTTTGGAGAAAGCGTAAGGGCTCCATAGAACAAGCCCCTGGCCAAATTCCGCAAGGAAATCGCCTACTATCACTTGATTGAACCAGGCAACATCACGAATAGACAAACTTGCAGAATAAAAATCTGTAAACGATCTTTCGCCGGCATCCTTTTCTATTAGGCCACTGAAGCTATACCTGTTTTGATAATCACCTCTTAACCGAAAATATGATTTTATCCTGCTGCCTAAGTATTTGCCTTCTTCAAAACCTCTTCTTTCCTGAAGATCGGTAATTGCCCTCGAACGAATTGACAACCTATAGTCTTTATGTGAATCACTTAAAGTACGGGCCGCAGACAAAGGCGCCTTTGGAGCAGGGGTAAATATTTTCTTCGGTCTTGTATCTGCAACAGTGATCAACGGTTTAAGAATTTTTAGTAGATCGGAATTTAGTCCCTTAATACTATTTAGTTCCTGTTTGCTAAAATAATTTCCGTGCTTGTTGCGGTATTCGATAATTCTCTGTGCGGAAACCGCATCAATAAAAGGAATGATCAGTAAGTCCTGTACTGTCGCTTCGTTAATGTTCACGGGGTAGAGGAGCAGCAGTTCAATCAAATCAAGTATCTGTGAATCGTCCTGGTCTATAACAGATTCATCGGCAACCAGTTCAAGGAAATCTTCGAGTGTTGTAATTGAATCTTGTTGACTATATGTAGTTGTTGCCGGGTATAACAACAATACACTAATGAAAAAGGTTTTCATAGACTTCAATTGAATTCTAGATAATCTTTTATTTTTTTGATCCGACTCTCGTTTGAACTGAAATGAACTATTATTCCCGCCTGGTGAGTAAATCCTAAATCCTGGTGATTGAATGTAGCGTAGTCAATTTCAAACATCGAATAATTTATACCGATACCCCCGGAGAAAGAAGAAGGTTCGGTTTTAAACCCGACTCTTAAGTTAACATACTGAATTACCAGGTAGTCAAGTCCAAAGTTAAATGAAGGATTAAAATTTGTTTCCTTATTGACAGCAAAATTTATGATGATATCACTTTGCAAGTCGTAGCTGAATCCTATCTTAATCGTGGTAGGAATCTGATCATCTTCATCGGTGTAGCTGGCACGCGTTATGTTATCAATTACAAAACCGGTTCGTAAATTATTTAAAATGTATGCAATACCGCCAAGTGAAAAGGCAATTTTACTTGTCTCGCCGTACCTTTCGATTGAAAGCGAGCGGTAGTCAATCCTTAATCCAAGGAAAAAGTTTTGGTAGAATCTTTTAGAGTATGATAGTGAAATAATATTTTCTTTATAAAGCTCAAATCCGTAGGTCATAAATCCTGCGCTAAAATGCCCTATACTTGTAGGTTCGTGGTAGGCGGCAAATCCGTTTGCAAGTTCAGATAATCCGAATGGGGCGGGGGAGTAATAAACGCCGAATTCACGCCAGTTTAATTGAGCAAGTCCGGCCGGGTTAGTATAATGTGCCATCACATCATGGCTGAGCGCAATATCGGCATGCGAAAGTGATATTTGTTTAGCACCTGGTAAAATTTGTGCGGAACTATTAAATTGCATTATAAGTACAATAAAAAATGCAATGTAATAATTTGCTTTCATTTTAATCCTTGAAGGATTATAAATAATAAAAGATATGTAATAGCGAATCTACAATAAACTGAGAAAAGATATGAAAAAGTTTTTGCTTATTTTATTTCTGCTGCCTTTAATCAATGTTCACTCGCAAGAATTACTAGCTACCGTAATGGTAAATTACGAGCAGCTTACTAACCGGTACCAGGACAAGTTAATTAATTTTGATCAACAGATCGAAGATTATCTTAATAACACACAATTTTCAGGTGATAATTGGGAATGGCAGAGAATTAAATGCAGTTTTAATATTTTCTTTACAGGCGCTAAGGGTGAAACCAGCTATGATGCTCAAGTGGTTGTTACCAGTCAACGTCCGATTGAAGGCCAGCAGCGAAGTTCATTGATGTTTACGGTGATGGATAACTCCTGGAAATTTGAATATGAAAAAAACCAATCGATGTATTTTGACGATACTATTTATGATCCGCTGACAAGCTTCCTTGATTACTACGCTTTTGTAATTATAGGATTGGACAGTGATTCTTACGAAGCCAAAGCCGGCACACAATTTTACGAGAAGGCTTTGAATGTAGCTGTTAACGGCGGAGCCAGCGGTTATTCCGAAGCTTGGCAATCGAAGAGCGCTGCCTACAGTAAGCGTAATTTAGTTGATGATTTGCTAAGCGCCGATTACTCAAAGTTTCGTGAGGATTATACTGATTACCATTATAATGGACTTGACTTATACTACCAGAACAAACAGAAAACTTACGACAGCATTATGAACATGGTAAAAGGAATAGCATTACTAAAACAAAAGATTAATAAAAGAAGTGTTCTCTTAAATGTTTTCTTCGACGCAAAACACGGTGAAATTATTGATTACCTTAAAGAACAGCCGGATAAAACAATCTTTAATCTTCTTCAGAGAATTGACGTAGGGAATACAACTAAATATCTTGAAGCAATGGAAAGTTAACTACTCAGAAATGGAGGGAGTTATTTTACTCTCTCCAGCTCTATTGAAATTATTTTATCGTCCTGATCAATCAAGTCTACAATTTCCATTCCATCAACAACTTCTCCAAATACAGTGTAGCGCCCGTTCAAATGCGGGTAATTATTATGCATAACAAACCATTGGGAACCTTCGGTATTTGGGCCTGCACTTGCCATGCCTACAAATCCGCGATTAAACTCCGTAGTTGAAAATTCGGAAACAATTTCGTAGCCGGGGCCACCCCAGCCGGTTCCCGATGGATCTCCGGTTTGGATAACAAAGTTTGGAACAACTCGATGATAAACTACATCATCAAAGTATCTTTTCGAAGCAAGCAAACAAAAATTGCCAACGGATACAGGAGCAACATGAGGCATCAGCTCAATTCTAAAACTACCCTTGCTTGTTTTAACTAGTGCCGAAGAATATTCAAACGCCATCTCAATCATCTTATCGAGATCAGGTATGACTTTGCCTTCATTTGCTTTTATACCCAGGCGATCTGCAGCAAAGCTTCTTACGGAAAATAGCTTTGATGATCGAATAATATCAAGTATTGACTGCTCAAAATCATTCGAAATTTTCTTACTAAGATTTACCAATGAGAAGACACTTTCGATAAAATTAGGATCGTTGAAGTGTTCAAAAGATTTTTCGAGTGCAACTTGTTGAAGTATACTTGCATTACGCTGAATGAATAGCGAATCAATTCCGTCCGCTATCAAAGAAACGGTTGAAGGATAGTTTGATCTTAGCAATGTAATGATAACCTTGGAATATTCTTCATCTTCAACAAAATTTGAATGAAGCGCAAGAAGCGGCGGTACCATATGCAATAATTCAGGTTCAGTAGCATCAGGGATTCGATCCTTTAAAAACTCAAATTTCCACGCAGGATTGGAGTTATAAAAATAAAGAGAAGAGTAAATGAATTCGCTTACTACTTCTCCTTCATAATCGTCAATAAATTCCGGGGTCATATCGGGGAATAAGCTGCAAAGCGATACGAATAATTCTCCACGTGTATTTTCTGTTAAATCATTATTGTCAAGTGCATTTTGAATGCTTTTTTTTACATAGCCAAGTTGCTCTTTGCCAACAAACTGTATATCACGAATTGAAGTTGCAGCTGTTCGGCTTACATTCGGATTTGCATCGCTAAGCAGATTAAAATATTTATTAATTTTTTCCGTTGAAGAAAACCGGTTATAAATAATTGTCCTGGCTGCTTCGGCTCTTATTTTCCAGTCGTTGTGATCCAGCAATGATAAACCAAATTCATTATCCGGATACATTCGCAGTTTACGCAAACAGCCAAGTGCGTAGGATTTTACAACGGCAGATATTTCGTTATCATCGGAAGAAAGCATCTCTGTAATCTTTTTATAACTAATGCTGTCGGGCGTTATACGGTATAATGCGTATAGTACTTCAAATTGATCTGTCGTTTCATTTTGCATTAACGCGTTATGCAAGAACATTCGGGAGTTAGGTAGGTCAATACCTCGCAAAAAATAGTTTGCAATGGCGTAGCCCATTCCAGGCTCAAACTTGTATTTATCTAATAGCTCAATGCCTGCTGTAGAATCGCTAACTTGCCCATACGTACTTAGCAGCTTTTGTCTCACAGTGAACGGGAGTCTATCATCGTCAAGTTTATCATGAATATATTCAGTTGATTTGGCATGGGAACCTAGTTGACCCAATGCGAATAAAAGCGGATGATAAAACCCGGAAAAGTCAAGAGCAATAACCTGTGAATAATAACTGGTGTCTTTAGTATTGCTAATCGATAAAAGAATTGCGTGTATGGAATCTGGATCATTACTTGATAAATATTTTTCTACCAAATTCGGATTTATTTTTTTTGAGGCGGTTTGTTGGATGAGCTCTTTGTCACTAAGCTTGTATTGGCCAAATACATTAAGGGCAAGAAAACAAATTAGAATTGTTATCTTCATAAGCTTTATCCCGGTTTATATTTCTATCTGGTAAACTCTGTACTTCTTATACAAATTTCCATTCATTGTTTTAGCGCCGCGGTTCATCATTTCATTATCTTCAAGCACCCAGCTTGCTTCACCGCGCATAATCCCCCGATCTGCGGCACGCTTTAATACTTCGTAGTAAAAGGCGCCGTCTAATCCTTTCTTCTGATATTCGGGTATAATACCTAAAGCAATTATTCTACACCAATCGATTTTCATCTTTTGGGTTAGCAGCTTAATGAAATTAAAAGGCAACAGCCTGCCTTTCATAGTTTTGAAAAGTTGATTGTAGTCTGGCATTACAAGTGCAACACCTACAATCTCATCTTTAATTGTACCGAATAGAACTAAGTTCGGATCAATGAGAGGTTTTAAGTCCGCGGCGGCCGCATCAATTTCTTCATCGGTCATAGGAATAAAGCCCCAGTTAGGCGCCCACGTTTTATTGTATGCGTGTTTGAATAGCCCCAGCTCCTCTTTAAACTTTTTCATATCAACCGGACGTATCTTTAAACCATACCTGTTTTTTACAATATCCGAAACGCGTTTTATTTTATCGTTTTTCAGCATCTCTTCATTTTGGATATGGTACGCAAACAGGTCTTTGGCTTTTGTTAGTCCGTAATTTTCATACAATTTCAAATAGTAGGGAGGATTATACGCCATTAAAATTCGCGGTGTATCGTCAAAGCCTTCAATCAATGCGCCCCATTCATCGTTGCTTGTAGGGTTAGCCGGCCCGCGCATTGCCTGAAAGCCCCTTGCCTGCAACCAATCCTTGGCGGTATCCAGCAACTTATTTGCAACTTCCTGGTCATCAATGCATTCAAAAAAGCCAAAGAAACCAATATTTTCATTGTGAACCCGGTTATGAGTGTTATTTGCTATTGCGGCAATACGCCCAACAGGATTGCCGTTCCTAAAGGCCATAAACAATTCCAAATCATTCGATTTGAAGAATGGGTTCTTGTTTTTATTCAAAAGTTTTAATTTATCGATGTAAAGAGGCGGTACCCAGTTAGGATAGTCTTTGTATATACTGAAAGCGAATTTCAGAAATTTTTTCCTTTCCGAATTGGGAAGATTTTTTACAACTATTTCACTCATGTTGGATTCTCCTGCAAGATGAAATAAAAAAAGCATACCGGGGTGACAGTATGCTTTTAATCTGCAAAATGTAATTCAATTTTACACAAGTCCTAGTTCCGAACCAACTTTTTTAAAGGTGTCTATTATAAAGTCGAGATGTTCTTCTTCGTGAGTTGCCATATAACTTGTACGCATCATCTGACGTCCTTGCGGAACACCGGGAGAGATGAACACGTTAACAAACACACCTGCATCGTAAAGCTTACGCCACATTTGGAAAGCCAATCCGTCATCCCCAACTATAACTGGCACAATACCGGTTCTTCCTTCAATAAGGGTAAAGCCCGCTTCGCGCAGACCTTTGCGAACATATTCGGCATTGTTTACCAATTGGGAAACACGTTCCGGTTCGGCTTCCAATATTTCTAGCGCCGCCATAGCTGCCGCAACAGACGAAGGAGTTGGTGATGCAGAAAAAATTAATGCGGGTGAGTGGTGTTTTATATAATCGATTATTTTAGCATCAGCCGCTACAAAACCACCAAGCGAAGCAAAAGTTTTACTGAAGGTTCCCATTGTCATATCTACTTCGTCGACCAGGTCAAATTCGCTTGCAGTGCCGCGACCGCCTTTACCGATAACGCCTACAGAATGTGCGTCGTCAACCAGCAGGCGCGCGTTATGTTCTTTAGCAAGAGCAACCAGCCTTGGCAAATCAACAATTTCGCCGCCGGTACTGAATACGCCGTCGCTTACAATAAGCTTGGGTGTATCTTTGGGAATTTTTTGCAAAACTCGTTCTAAGTCATTCATATCATTATGTTTATACCTGAGCAGATCGGCAGTAGCGCCGCGAGCCATAAGGTTGCCCGCCACAATACACGCGTGATTGTCTCTATCCGACACAACGTATTCACCTCTTTGAACCAAAGTTGGAATAATTCCTTGCGCGGTTTGATAGCCCGTGCTATATAATAAAACCGATTCTTTACCGAAAAATTTAGCCATCTTTTCTTCAAGCTCAATGTGTAAATCCAACGTGCCTGTAAGATAGCGCGAGCCGGAACAGCCTGTGCCGTATTTTTCAATAGCTTTTAAAGCAGCTTCTTTAACTTTAGGATGTGCAGTTAATCCCAGATAGTTGTTCGAGCCTGCCATTACAATTTTTCGTCCTTCTATTTGTACAACGGGTCCTTCGTTTTCTTCAATAGGTCTGAAATACGGGTACATACCAAGCGCTTTAATTTCGTCAGCACGTGTGAATTCATAACATTTCTTGAATAGATCCAATTACTCCTCCTAGGAATTAAATTAAGTGGGGTATTTTTACTATTTTTAATAAATCGGAAAATATATTAAGGCAAACATATTACTAAATCTCTATAAAATCAATTTGCACAATAATTTATAAGAACAGTTATGGACGGTAAAAAAATTTCGGTTGTAACCGGCGGATCGGGTTTCGTAGGTAGTCATCTTGTTGATCTGTTGATTGATGAAGGACATCATATTAAATGTATTGTTCGTGAAAGCAGCAGTTTAAAGTGGCTTGAAGGAAAACCGGTAGAAATTGTAAAATGCGGTTTGTTCGATATGGACGGACTTAAAGAAGTCTTGAAAGATGCAAACTATCTGTTTCACGTTGCGGGCGTGGTTAAATCAAAAACTACCGACGGTTATTATAAAGGTAATGTTGAAACAACCAGGAATTTATTGGAAGCACTGCTTGAAGTTAATCCCGGTATCGAAAGAGCGCTTATTGTAAGTAGTCAAACAGCTTGCGGGCCAAGCAATGGTAGTGAGGCAGTTAATGAAGAAACAATCCCGCATCCGATTACAACATACGGTAAAAGCAAACTTGCGCAGGAAGAACTGGCAAAAGAATATGCGGATAGACTACCTATAACAATAGTAAGACCACCGGCAGTATACGGACCGCGCGATACGGAAATTTACCTGGTATTCAAAACGTACAAGCAAGGGCTAATGACGATTGTAGGATTCGATGAAAAGAAAGTTAGCCTTGTCCATGTGAACGATTTGGTAAGGGGAATACACCTTGCAGCCGCAAACGAGAATTCAATTAATGAAACCTATTTTATAAGCTCCAAGGAGTTTTACACATGGCCCCAGGTTGCAAAAGTTATTGAACAAGCAATGGGTAAAAAAGCATTGAAGATAAGATTCCCGCATGCCCTGGTTTATACCGTTGCTGCTTTCGCTCAATTCTTTGCTATATTTAGCTCCAAACCCGCTACAATGAACCTGGAGAAGGCTAAGGATTTTGTGCAGAAGTATTGGACATGCGATATCTCAAAAGCTGAGCGTGATTTGGGCTACTCTCAAAATGTTGGGTTAGAAGAAGGAATAAAACAGACCATAGATTGGTACAAGGAAAATAGTTGGCTGTAATCAATCGGGTCTTTTGAATAGAACAAGTGTGTTTTGCTTTTTGAAGTATCGCTGTTCCCGAAACCTGTTATTGAGTCATCAAGCTTCAGACGGCTTGACAAACTGCTTGCCAGTTCTGTTTCAGCAGGTTTTGCCGCACTATCGATTATAAATACTTTACTAATCCGTGTACAGCTATTATTGGTTAAGTGGTCAATGTGCCAGTGCGGCTTTTTATTCTTTTTAATATGCCTAAGTATTCGATGATGTAAATTCCGTTGAGCGGAACCAACGTAGTAATAAAATCCATTTTTGAAATGAACGGCTGAAAACTTCTTCAGCATTATTTGGAAATCCTTTGCTGCATAAATCTCCAGAAGGTAAATGCCGGAAGAGATGTTCTCTAATGCATCAGCAGAAATTATTCTTTCTAAACTGTGTTCAATTATTTTTTGCACCTTCTTCTATCCAGGTCCAAATACCTTCTTTACGCTCTTCTGATAAATATCCTGATAATGGGGGAGGCATAGGAGTAAAGCCATATTGATCCCAATAAATACTCCAGATTAATCTACTAGTTTCCGGGCTACCTGGATTTACGATACCAGGTTGTGTGACGTTTGGATAATTGGTTACGCTATAACCACCAGCACGTGAGTTGTCATCATGACATTCGGAAGTAGCACATACAGCCTGAAAGATTGGGAATAAGTGTTCGGCGAAACTAACGTTTTCAAGAGGAATATCAATGTCATCTATCGAATTTATACCTCCTTTATCTTCACAAGCGGTTAGAGCGAAAAAAATTATTAATATGCTAGAAATAATTAGATAAATACTCTTCATTTATATTGATTTCATTTTTGTTGTAACAAATCTAATCATTATTTTAATTTCGTATAACAACAAATAATAGGCTAAAATTGAGAACTATAAATTTGATCCTAATTTTACTTTTTACTGTCGAATCATTTTATTCACAATCCGCGCTATTGCAATCAGGCCCAATGGTTGGTTACTCTACAATGCGCGAAGTGATGCTGTGGCTTCAAACAACTGAGGCAGCAAAAGTAAAAATAGAATATTGGAATAAAGACGATAAATCTAATATAGTAAATACAACTTTAGAAATTATAACAAGTAAAGACAGGGCTTTTACGGCTCATCTTGCAGCCGATAATGTTGAGCCCGGGATAAAATATGAGTACAGAGTTTTAATCAACGGGAAAGAAGTAAAGCGCCCTTACAAATTGGAATTTGAATCTCAAAAGTTATGGCAATGGCGCGAAGATCCGCCCGAGATTAAGTTCGCTTTTGGAAGCTGTTTTTATGTGAATGAAACTGTGTACGACCGACCGGGAGAACCATACGGAGGCGACTACCAGGTTCTAGATCATCTATACAAACAAACACCGCAGTTCATGGTATGGATGGGTGATAATATTTACCTTCGCGAAGCCGACTGGTCTGCGAAATCATCTATTTGGAAAAGATATACGTATAACCGAAGTTTACCCGGACTGCAAAAGCTGCTTGGTTCAACACACCATTATGCTACATGGGATGATCACGACTTTGGGCCTAATAACAGCGATAGAAGTCTTTGGAATAAAGATGTAACTTTGGATGCATTTAAATTGTTCTGGGCTAATCCTTCATACGGAGTTGATGGAAAACCGGGAGTTACTACTTATTTCCAATGGGGCGACCTTGATTTCTACTTACTGGACGACAGGTATCACAGAAGCCCTGAAAGACGACTGAAAACCGATAGGGAAATTCTCGGCGAGCACCAGGTTGAATGGCTTATTGATGCTTTAACATCAAGCTGGGCGCCGTTTAAATTTGTTGTTATAGGTACACAGTTTTTGAATGAAAATGCAGGCGGCGAAAATCATTCGATGTACCCCGAGGAAAGGCAAAAAGTTTTAGACCTCATAGAGAATGAAAATATCAGGGGTGTAGTTTTTTTGACGGGCGATATTCATCGCAGCGAAGTAACGAAACTGGAACGAGAAGGAACCTATCCTTTATACGAGTTCACGGTTTCACCGCTAACGGCCGGACCAACGAGCAGGGTGTGGCCCAATCCGGGGAGGATTGAAGAGAGTCTGCTGGTTGACAGAAACTTTGGTATAATTGAAGTAACAGGGCCAAGAAAAGATCGTCAGCTAAGCTTTACAATAATTGATAAAAATGGAAAAGTGCACTACAACTTAAAGCTGAATGAAAATGAATTGAAGTAACCGGCGAATATTGACAAATGGCGGTAACTTAATTAGCTTTGCATTGCTTTGTGTTAGTAGTTTGTTGATAGTTGTAATTTGTTTTTTGTTTACTGTTATCTATTATTGGGGCTATAGCTCAGTTGGGAGAGCGTTTGACTGGCAGTCAAAAGGTCAGCGGTTCGAGCCCGCTTAGCTCCACCAGGCTTCGTTTCGAACGAATGTGAGAAGCGAAGCCTGACCGGCGTAGTTGAATTTTAATGAAGCCGGTCGAAAGAATAAAGAAAAAGTTGTTCGAAACTACACCCGGCACGTCAGAAGTGCAATAAGTATGCAATTTTACTTTGTATATATTTTGAACAGTATAAACTATCCAAAAGAAAGATACATTGGTTTTACAACTGAAGTATACCCTAGACTTAAGAAGCACAATGAAGGCGGAAGTCCATATATATTAAAAGTTCAAACCGTAGGAACTTGTAAACTTCTTTGCATTCAAGCGTGAATAAAGAGCACATGAATTTGAGAGATATTTCAAAAGCTAACCCGGTAGAAGACTTTGCCAAAAAAAGTTTTAATTTATTCGTTACAAAGATGC
The DNA here is from genome assembly GCA_028280855.1 of Melioribacteraceae bacterium. Lineage (GTDB taxonomy): Bacteria > Bacteroidota > Ignavibacteria > Ignavibacteriales > Melioribacteraceae > PGYT01. The sequence goes on along the minus strand of JANQLA010000344.1, from coordinate 5,919 downwards.
TGAGCTTGAACGGGAAAACCGGCTAACGGTGCTTATTGGAATTGCACCCTCGCTACATTCATGCGAAATATATTATACCTTCTTCAAATAATTATCTGGATGACTATAGTTAGGATTATCAATCCAACTGATGAAATAAGTAACACCAAATTATCGTTCACTTTTTTCGCTGGCAATATATTATTCCTTATGATGAGGATGAATGGTATGATTTACAATATGTTCAACTTGCGACAACGCACCTTGCAGCTTTCGTATTTCGGATTCCAGCTTGTAAATACGGTATGATTCAATAGACTCTGAGCCGCCCAGCAGCCAGTTTACATCACAGCCGAGTTTCATAAATTTAATAAGTATTTTTGATCCCGGCTCCCGGTTCCCGCTAATATACTGCTGGAGCTGTTGAGGTGAAATATCCATTGCTTCCGCAAGATTTTTTAACGTATTGTACTTTCTCTTTGCAAATATCCGTATTCTTTGACCGATGCCTTTCTTCAATTGTGCTTCATCGAATAATTCGAGGTCATCACCTTGAGACCTGTCTTCCTCGAATCCCAGCTCATATTGGTACTTGTCTATTAGTTCCTTAATTGTCTTGTATAGTTCATCATCAAACTTTTGGTTATCGTCCAACAAGAATGAGAGTGTTTGTGTTTTAATACCAATCTTTTGTGCTAGCCAGCTTTGCTTAATTCCGTGCGAGTGAATAAGGAGTTTTATTTCTTCTTGTTTTGTCATAAACTGAGTCTCCGACAGGTTTAGCAAAAAAGGTATAAAAAAGATAAATAAAATAAAGCAATAAATAAACCGGGAATGCTTTGTAAAATACGTGGTTTTAGTATACACTTATGATAGTAATAGTGTCCTTATTTATATGCCAAGTGTTATAGTATGAATGAGCAGATTGAAAAGTCTATGCTACTATTACTTGTTAAACTTGTTGTTATTTAAAGCCGTACCCATCGCAGACAGGAATGTCTGGACTACAATGCTCTTAGTGGCAATAAAATAAAGTATAGGTTTTAGAGATTATAGTTGCAAACAAAAAGCCGGGTTTGCATGCAAACCCGGCTCTATGGAGGAGATGCCCTTCTATTATTTCAATAGAAGCATCTTTTTAATTTCCGTTTTCTTTCCGGTTGTAAGCTTATAAATATAATGACCACTTGCAAGTGCATTTGCATTAAATATTGCAGTGTGATAACCGGCATTCATGCTTCTGCTATTTATAAGAACAGCAACTTCGCGACCAAGAATATCGTAAATTCTCAAATCAACATCTGCAGCTTCAGGTAATCCGAACTGAATTGTAGTAGTCGGGTTGAACGGGTTCGGGTAGTTCTGATCAACAAAGAACTCGGTTGGAATAGTGACTAAGTCTTCAACATCAGTTACTTTATCTGTAAATGTTACCGTATTTGTGTCAACGCTAACAATAAGATCAGTAGTTTGATCGGTGGTTCTTACTGTCCAATCCAAAGTAACACTTTCAGCTCCACCCATCAGGTTAAGAATGTCTTGTCCGCTTAAAGTTAGAGTAGTTTCGGCACCATCATTATCTGAAAGTAGCTGGGCAACATCAGGTAATAAGAGAAATTGATAAATAACCGGATCATCATTCAAATCAACAGTAGGTTCCCAAGCGATTGCAATAGTTTGCTCAGGTGAGGTAATTTCTATTTCTGCTCCCTCCTCAGGAGATGTCATAAAGAAATAGGGAGTAGGCGGAACCTGAAGGTCCTGCTGAATATCTGAATACATTTGAGGCAATATCTGGTAACCTTCATCAAAAGGTTCGCTGGAATCAAATTGACCCGCAATACCTACTAAGCTTATTGGAGACGTTGGTTCCGGATTATCATCAAGATCTGTGTCGCTGTCAATTCTTACAGTAAAGTCTCTGAAGCCGTCCCACATGTCATAGTTACCGCTCGAACCTGCTGGCCATGTTGCTCCTTCCATGCTTGCAGCAGCCGAAATCTTGATTAAACTCCCTTCATACATTTCGCCGTTTGATAGCCATTCATCTACATATAATTCGATTGGCGAGGGAACGGTACCGGCTCCAAGATCTACGATATTTTCACCGCTATTTTCTACTACTAGTTCTGTTAAACCGTTAAATTGATCGACAGTACCGGTTATTTGTAAAAGAGTACCGATAGCATAAGATGAAGAGTCGTCATTGTTTGCAAAAACAAATATACCGGCAGTACCATCTTGAACATAAATTCCAAGGTCATTTGAATTCGCCTGTAAATTAACAGAAGTAACAACGCCTAAAATAGTAAACTCAAGTCCGTCGTTGTCAGGCTCAAAGTTACCGTCGGCGTCCACTCTTACATCGGCAATAGGTGTAGTCTCAATAACCCTTATCGTTGTAAACTGATCAAAATATTCAAACTCGTTGAACCCAGTTGGAGGTGAAATTAAAGTTGTAAATTCATTTGAGTTCTCAAAAAAGACAATATTACCGGCAGGATCAACTGAGATATCTGCTCGAAATTGTGTCATATTATCCTCTGGATCTAGAAAAACCAATTCCCTTTCCGGAGTTGTTGTTAAGTTTTTGACAGCATATATACCTTGAACATTGGCTACATTTGGTCGCCTGGCTAAAGTAAAATATACTTTATCATCATTTGGATCTTCCGCAAAATAATATGTAATTGTGTTTCCAGTAGCTGTATCAGGACCCTCTACGGTCCAGTCTGCATCAGCTAGAGTCAAAGCAGCTCCGGAATAATTAGCTAGGTTAAATGCAGCAACTCCTGGAAGATACGAGGTATCCGGTGCATAATATGTTGCATATAGCATGTCGTTACGACCGAATGTTATATCCCAAAATATAGCTGTAGAATCAATAAGCAAAGATTCTTTTGCTTGAAACCATGTTTCGTTTTCTCCTAGGTTAAAACCGTAAACTTCACCACTTGCATTTGAAACCGCAACATATTTGTCAGTTCCGTCTCCCTTAAGTGAAATACCTTGTGGGCTTCCATTGTAACCACCGGAATCAATTAATGATATTTCTAATTCATCAACATGATAACGATAGATACCAGGAACTGTACCACTTCTTCTCGCCAAATAGACAAATCCATCGCTGTGTGCTTCGGAAGAATATCTTAGATTATCGCTACCAACAGTACCAATATCACCATCGTAAGTAACGGTTAATGTAGCATCACCTTTTGTGTCGCCCCACTGCGCAAGATCATTAGTATGACGAGTGACGCCAGCTGCATAACCTCCTCCACTAGCAGAGTAAACAAAACCAAAATTCTTTACTTCGGTGGATTTCATTGATGTTACACCTCGGGTAAAAATGCCAACCTCAATATTTGCAAGAACTGTGTATTCAGTATAGCCTGCACTAGAGGTTTTTATTGAAACATTGTAGTTTCCACCTGGAACATCTGCTGCGAGATCGTCCTTCCCGTCCCAGATAACAAGGGTGTCGCCCATACTAAAATTTGTTGCTTGAATAGAACGTACAATTTCTGAATTTTCATTCAGAATGTTTACAGTAATATTATCAGCATTATCGCTTAAAGTAAAACGAATTGCCGCCAGGCTTCCATCATTGAAATTACCATCAAAGATAAATTCACTATCGGGTTGGGTAATCCGGATATTATGCGGGAAGACATTTGCAAAAAAAGTGTTTGAAGAAAAACACAGTAGTAAAAGAATTAAAAAGAATTGTAATAACTTAGAACTCATATTACCTCCTTAATTGGTAGTAAAGAAAATTTGTTATTTATTTTGTACTTCGACCCGAAAACTTTGTAATAATAAATTGCCGCCGGATTTATCCGACGGCAATAAGGCAACCTTATTTTATTAACGTCATCTTCTTGCTTATACTTTTAACACCATTTGAAATAGTGTAAATGTATGTACCCGAAGCAAGTTTAGATGCATCGAATGAAACGCTGTATGTTCCGGCGCCAAACTCTGCGGAGTTAATTATTTTTTCAATTAACTCACCTGTTACAGAATATATTGCAAGTGTAACTTCAGCCCTTTCGTTTAAGCCAAACTGAATGCTTGTACCTGGGTTAAACGGGTTAGGATAATTTTGCTCCAATGTAAATTCATTAGGTACAATTGTTAAGTCTTTCTCAACGCTTGTAATAGTAAGGTCAATCGTAGGCAGAGTTTCGGAATAAACCCATTTATCAACAGTCCAGCCAAAATAGGACTGGGTATACAAATTGTAATTTGCGTCGAAGTCTACATTATAGGGCGATGTGAAACCTGATACTGTTCCTCCTCCACGGGAGCTCCAGTCGCCTGTATTGTCAAAGTTCCATTTAGCTATATCCAGAGTATCCAGGATATCACCAGTATTAGGATTCAAGAAATAAATTCTGCCGTATTGGTAATTCTCACCTCTCACAAAATCGGAATGGCAGGCGACAGCGAGAATATTTTTATCAGGCATTAAGTTTAAGCCCCATGGACCAGGATCAAGAAATTGTCCGCCAGTAGAAGTTAAAGTGTCTTCTAAAGTAAAATTAAATCCTTCGTACAATTCATATCCGTTTTCAGCATCTCCTATAAAACAATGGATTTTTTCCGAGACGTAATTTGATACCCATATTGCAGTGCCATCACCGTTGACCGTGACTCCACGTGCGTCGCCGTTATCAGGTAATGTTATTCTTTGCATCGGTTCAGCGTCAAAACCGGATGACCATTTAGCTTCAATATCGGGACTCTCGTAGACCAATATTTCACTAGGTTTAGTTGAGTCGCCCTGGGTTGTAACGTATACTCTTCCGGACGCATCGGCATCGATTGCCCAAATTGGATTTGTGTCGAAGGGGTCTTTGTTAGTTGTCATTCTTTTGGGATGTGTGATAACACCTTGTTCCGTATATTCAAATACAAGGATATTTGCAGAATTATCATTATTGGGAACAAAAATTAGGTTTCCGTAGGAAGCTAAATCCCAGACATGATTAAGTGCTACCTGATCAAATCCGTTTTGCCAAATTTGATTAAACGGAGTGTTGTAAGCTATCTCCTCAACTCTGCCGTTTGCTGAATCGGCGCCAAAGTATGTTACAAGGTAACAAGCGTCTGCCGGATCTAACGGATCGGAATATTGACTAACCAATGCTACGAAATTATCTTCACCAACAACAGTAACCGTAACGGTTTGAATACCGGTACCATTTTCACTATCATCATTTGTGGCATACGTGCAAGTCCATTCACCTGTAAATTCTTGGCTAAACGCTATAGTTGTAAATAGGAGCAGAATTAAAAATGAAGGGATAGAAAATCTGTAGAGCTTAGACATAGGCATCTCCTCTTTAAAGAAATGAAAGAATTTTATAGTTGGGAAGTATAGATACAAAATTGCAAATATTGACTAAAAAGTCAAGAAATTTACAAGTACCCTTTTTGTTTTAGCTAATAAAATTTGTTTGATTGATTTATTGCGAATATCTTTGCCTTGTTCATTATACCAAAACATTCGACTGGGCTGTTGATAGCAAAAGAATACAAGAAAATTTTAAAGCTTGCCCTGCCTGCTATTGCTGGATTATCAACTCAAATGGTTGTATCAATTGTCGATACGGCAATGATCGGCCGGCTTGATGAAGCAAAGTTTGCATTAGCTGCAATGGGCATTGGAGTACTTGCTACTTGGGCGATAATTAGTTTTTTTTCGAGTTTAGCGACAGGTACGCATGTGCTCGCTGCACGGAACTATGGCAGCAAGTCTTATAATGAATGCGGGAGTGTGCTTAATACATCACTGGTACTCTCGATTATTGTAGGAGCAGTAGTTAGCTTGCTTGTTGTTTTCTTTGCATACCAGATTGCCGACTTTTTTACCGTTGATGAAAAAGTAGGAATGCTTGCCGGTGATTATTTGCATTTTCGATTCATGGGTATCCC